>NZ_JBUZOU010000030.1:0-19132 GCF_055326765.1 Pleionea sp. WD8-19
ATCGTCAAAACGAACCGCAATCGCATCGGGTGTTTTCTTCACTTGCTGCTCAAACAGTTCGTGGATCAATTGCTCCGATGGGTAATCGGCCGCTGTATCATTCAGCGTTTCCAATTGATAACGTTGCTCGTCTTCTGACAGCATCGAATATTCAGACAATCTCTTATGTGGATCGTCCGAAATTGCAGATAGCAAACGAGAAAAATGCGTACTTAATTCAGCGATGTGCTTTTCTGTAAATATTGATTTGTCGTATATCCAGTTGAGGAATATGCCTTCTTCGGTCCACTCGGCTACCACATCCAGATCAAATTTAGCGACAATACCTTCCTGTCCCATTCCTTTAATTTGAACATAAGGGATTGTAAGTTCAACCCGATCATTATTGTTCATCGTAAACATAATCTGAAATAAGGGTGTATGTTGAGTACTCCTGGAAACATTACTGATTTCTACCAAATACTCAAAAGGTAACTCCTTATGAAGTTGAGCCTCTAAATTAACACTCAACACATGTTTTAAATAGTCTGTAAAATTCGCTTCATGTTGTACATTGGTGCGTAAAACTAAATTATTTAAAAATATACCAATTAACGACTCAATTTGTTTATTATCTCGATTAGCAACCGGCGTTCCGACAACAATATCATTGTTATTTGTGTGTCGAGACATAAGTAAAGCAAATATTGAATGTAAAAGAACAAACCTTGTTACTTTGTTTTGTTCAGACAGTTTCGCCAGTTTATTTGCGATATTTTTTGGAATATGTGTGGAGATCTTTGCACCAATATGCTGTTTAACTTCTGGACGCGCAAAGTCTAAAGACAAACTATGGACTACAGGTAGATCACGCAACTGATTCAACCAGTACTGGCTCAACTCTTGGAGTTGCTTGCCTTCCAACTTATTTCTTTGCCAAATTGCATAATCGCCATATTGAATGCTTAGCGGCACTAAATCAGGTTCTCTATTATCAGTCATTGCAAGATAGGTTTCGACAAACTCTCTTACTAACAAACTCATCGACCAGCCATCTGACGCTATGTGATGCATATTAAAAGTCAATACAGCCTCTACCGAATCCGCTTCCTTGGATATCAATAAGTAACTTAATCGAACCATTAAATCTTGCGTAAGATCAAATGGCTTCGAGGCTTCTTCTTCCACTTTTTTAAGTACGCATTCTTCGGCGTTGATATTTTGTCCGGAAAGATCGACTCGATTGATTGAAAATTTGAATTTCTGAATAACTTTTTGAACCGGACCATTCTCACTATCGGCATAAATCGTTCTTAATGATTCGTGTCGCTCTATAATATATTGCATAGCGCGTTCAGCCATTTCGACATTAAACCTACCGGAAACACGAAACGCTTTTGGCATATTGTACTCAGCGCTTTTACCTCGCAAGCGCTCTAAAAACCAAATCCTTTGTTGAGCAAAAGATAAAGGAATAATCGCATCCGCATTTCGAGGTTGAATGCTAACGGCTTGATTCGATACCAATGGTTCCTTATAGCTCTCGATCAGAGCGACTTGCGACTCTAACGTGAAGTGATTAAATAAATCTCGTACATTCAATTTAACGCCCAATTCATCCTCAATCCGAGCAAGAAGCTTCATACTTAATAAGGAGTGACCACCAAGTCGAAAAAAGTCGTCCGAACGCTCAACCGTTGAAACTTGTAAAACATCTTGCCAAATCGCCCTCAATAAACTTTCAGTTGAAGGCTTACTTTGTGCAGACAGTTCACTTACTTTATTTTCAATAAGCTTTACTTGTTCAGATAAGACAAAGGAGCTAAATAAATCACGAACGGTTACCTTTACACCTAACTTTTCATCGATCTCTGAAATCAGTTTCATGGCCAATAACGAATGACCACCCAACTTGAAAAAGTCATGATCTAACTGGATATCATTTTTACCTAATAGATTTTTCCAAATATCAACAAGCGCATCCTTAACACTTAAGGTTTTATTTTTTACCTCCAACTCTCGTTCTTGTATTAATTGCAGCTGAGACTCAAATGTCATATGACTGAATAAATCACGAACCGTTAATTCAACGCCAAACTCTTTATGAACATCATTAATGAGTTTAATCGCTAACAGTGAGTGCCCTCCTAACCTAAAAAAGTCACTGTCGTTTTCAATCGCGTCTCTCTGCAACACAGTCATCCATATATTTTTTAACTTTTCCTGCTCATTATGGTTTGAGCGAGCTCTTTCTAAATTTGACTTCTGTTGACGAATTGATCTTAGAGCTGAATAATCAACTTTGCCCGCTATAGTCAATGGCATCTCTTCCAAAAACACCCATTCCGACGGAATCATGTATTCAGGTAAAAGCTTTGACAAAGCATCTGCCAAGCAGTCATAAGTCAATTGGTTTTCTGAATGTATATACGCAACAATCTTCTTATCTTCATTGACATCGTTATCTAAATCCAGAGCCACATCTCGAACACCTTCAACGGTCTTTATTGCTTGAGTAATTTCCGCCAATTCGATCCGGTAGCCACGTACTTTAACTTGTTTGTCAACTCTTCCTACAAACTCAATCAATCCTTCTGACGAAAACTTCACAAGATCACCTGTCCTATAAAGTCTTTGAGACTGTTCCTCGCCCCAAAACACGAACTTATCCTGCGTTAGTCGTTCATCATTCAAATACCCTATCGCAACACCATCTCCTCCAACATACAATTCACCAATCGCACCAGCAGGTAGTAGCTCCTTATTTTTATCCAAAATCAATACATTTGAGCCCGAAACTGGTCTCCCAATATTCACAGCATGTTCAGTAGAAAGAATCGAAAAAGTAGCGTTTACAGTCGTTTCAGTTGGTCCATAAGCATTAAGCGCTTTCTTATTCATCACTTGACAATACTGATTAATCTGCTGCCAAAGCGCATAGCTCACCTGATCACCACTGACAATTAAGTTTGTCGCACAGTTGGCTTTAATCAATTCATCAAGAACATAGCCTATCAATACAGGAGTACCATTAAAAATAGGAATGTTATGCTTTTGAACTAAATTAACCAAAGCGCCAGGCTCTTTGGTTTCATTATTTTGGGGGATTACCAACTTTCCACCTTTACAAAGTACGACCAAGCCTTTCATCGACGCATCAAAAGCATATGAAGCGTTCCATAGCCATCCATCGTTCACTGATACTTTCAAACATTCCAGCTGTTCCATGAATACATTTGCAAAATGACTTAAGTTTCCATGGCTATTCACCACACCTTTTGGTAATCCTGTTGTTCCAGACGTGTAAATAATATAGGCGGCACTATCTAACTGGGTTTCAATATTTTCAACATCAATCGTTTCACTATTTCGGTCCTTACGATCGGCGATATTTCCCTGATTATCGATAAGCGTAAATTGAATGCTTTTCTCGCTTATGGTGTCGAGCATCGCTTCTTCAGTTAATACAAGATATGGTTTCGCATTTTCAATAATTAATGAAACTCGACTTTTAGGGTTTGAAGGATCGATTGGAATATAAGGTATACCAGCTTTTAGTGCTGCTAAAATTGCAATAATGCGTTGAACACCATTATTTAACAGTAGTGCAATGGGTGCCTTATCTTTTACAACTTGAAGTAAGTCACAAGCTGTTTGATCAACTTTTTCTTTAATCTGAGAAAAAGTCCAAGTTTCGTGTCCCATCACCACAGCAGTGCGATTCGGATAACGGGTTGCTATTTGCTCAAATTCAACGCTTACTGGAATGAGGCTTTCCGTTCGTGGTCGACCTTTCCCCCAACAATTAATCTGAGTTTCTAATTGGGCATTGGATACAATCGGATAATCCTTTATCGCACGATGACTATCATTAATAACACCTTCCGTCAATAACCTAAAACTGTCCGAAAACCGCTTCACTTTTTCCAGTGAGAAAATATCCGTATTATAAAGCCAGTGAACTTTAAGTCCGTTTGCAGTTCTGTATATTTGCAAACAAAGATCAAACTTCGATTTGGTAATATTCTGCTCATAAAAGTCGTCATCCTGTCCGCTTGACGGATCGCCTATGTTATTTGCAACAAGATTGTCTCGAACATAAAATCGGAGTTGATGTACAGGACTGTACGATAAGCTACGCTCGTGTTTTATTTCGTTAACTATTTTTTCATAAGGACAATCGCCATTTTCAAAAGCATTCAGAATATTCAATCGATTGTTTGCCAAAAATTCGGCGAATGATACCGAATCACTTTCCAAATTCACCCGAACCAATAACGTATTAATAAAACATCCAATCACACCATGCAGTTCATTTTTTGTTCTGGTGTCAAATGGAGAACCTATGACGACGTCGTAGTTTTGACTCCAACGAATCACCAAAATCGAAAACAAACTTTGTAAAAACATGAAAAGTGTAACGTTATGCTCTTTACATACCTTGTCTATTGACCGTGTAAGCTGCTCATCAAAAGAGTCCGCGTACTTACTTCCGGAATAAGTTTGTTGCTCTGGACGAGGATAGTCCAATGGCAACGAGTGAACGACAGGAATATCCTTAAGCTTTTCTTTCCAATACGCTAAGCGATTATTAATGTAATCATCACTTAATGTTTCACGCTGCCATAGAGCATAATCCAAATACTGAACAGGCGAATCATTAAAAGGCAGGGATTTTTTATGGAATATAGCATCATAATACTTTGCAAACTCATCACTAAAAATTGAAATCGATACTTCATCGGCTGCTATATGATGTGTATTTATCAACAATATTCCTTCTTCATCCGATGATTTTAGTCTTAGCCATGTCACCCGGAGAAGCATATCCTCACTCAAATTAAACGCTTTAATTGCATCTTCCGAGATATATTGATTTACCGACAGCTCTAAATTTTGCTTATCAACGTCACTTAGATCGACAATCGCAATATCAAAGTATTCACAGCCATTAACTTTTTGGAAAGCTCCAGATTCATTGGTATGGAATGTTGTTCTGAGAATTTGGTGTCGATGAAGTATTGATTTAAATGCCTCTTTAGCCACTACTAAATCAAGTCCATTTTTCATATGTAAAACAAAAGGCATATTATATTGAGTCGAACTGCCTTCAAGCTGATCAATAAACCATAATCCTTGTTGTGCATACGACAGTGGCCCTTGCAAAGCGCCAGTCTTTTCAATAACGCAGTCACTTGTAGAATCCGAGTTGTTCGAAGCTCTACGAGTTAAAACCTCAACAATTTCATCCTTATGCAATTTAATATTTTTAAGTAAACTATCCGAAAGCGCACCAGTCTTAGCTTTATATTTTAATTTTCCAGACTCCACATAAAGATAGACGCCACGCAATGCCGCAGTTTCCAATACATCTTTGACTCGCATTAAATTTCTCCTTCCTCTAACTCAACAGACTTTTCTATCTCATTTTTTATATTTTCTTGCTGTTCAAGGATTTGTTTATTTTCTATTTCCACTGAAAGTGACTTTACCGTAGCATTCACGAATATGTCTTTAATGCTTAGTGGATAATGGATTAGCCCAAACGAATGTTGGGTAGCTGTTGCTAATTTAATAGCGAGTAACGAATGACCTCCCAGCTCAAAAAAATTATCCGTAACACTGATGTGTTCGGCCTTAACGCTTAACAGGCTCGACCAAATTTCAACCACTTTTTTCTCATTTTCAGTTTCGGGTGCGATGTACTCTCTGTCCAAAGTGCCATTGTCTGGATCAGGCAACGATTTACGATCGATCTTACCATTTGATGTGAGTGGAAGTTTTTCAAGTGGAACATAAATAGACGGAATCATATATTCCGGTAGCTGATGTTTTAACTTGTCATTAATTATCGATTTAATGTTATTTTTTTGCTCACCATCGGACAGTACTAAGTAACCAACCAAACGTTGTTGCTCAATCGTATGTCCTTTCACAGCAACGGCGCATTGTGAAACTTCTGGGCATTGAGACAAAACGCTTTCTATTTCACTCAACTCAATTCTAAATCCGCGTAACTTGACTTGATGATCAATGCGTCCGATGAATTCTATTTGACCATCTTTTCGAAAGCGTGCCAAATCACCCGTTTTATAAAGTCGAGTGCCAGGTATTTGTGGGTAAGGATTAGGAACAAACTTTTCTTTTGTCAATTGTTCTTGATTCAAGTACCCTCTTGCCAAACTGTTGCCCCCAATGCAAAGTTCCCCAACAGTGCCCAATGGTTTCAACTGTCCATTTTCGTCGACTATCAAATGAGTGTAATTATTAAGAGCACCTCCTAAAGTGATCGACATGTCTTGAAGGTTTGACTCAGATACTTTGTTAACCAAAGACCAAACGGTCGCTTCGGTGGGACCATAACAATTCCAAAGTTGAAAGCACCGCGGTATTAAAAACTTGGCGAGCCGCACTGGCAACGCCTCTCCACCCGATAACACAACCAACTGTTGCCTTCCTGACCATCCAATACTTTCAAGCAATTGCCAGGTTGCCGGTGTTGCTTGCATGATATTGATATTATGTTGTTCTAATTGCTCTGCGATTTTATTGGGATCCATTGTGTCTTCCGTAGAAGCTAAAACGACTTCCACACCATGAAGCAAAGCAGCAACCAACTCTAATCCGGCAATATCGAATGTCAGCGTTGTTACGGCAAATAATTTAGAAGATTCACTTAAGGATGCTCCTAACTTTGATTTCATTGCACATGCAAAATTATTAAAGGCCTGGTGTTCAATCATCACGCCTTTCGGTTGGCCGGTGGAGCCTGATGTGTAAATCACATACGCCAAGTTGCGCGCGTTTTGTTGAGGCAAACGTTTTGGGTTTTGTTCGGAGCAATGCGCAAACATTTCATCGTCTAATACACAAAGGGTTAACGATGAATGTTCTGAAAATCGTGACTTCAAAGAAGATTGTGTTAACACCACCGTTAACTCGGTGTCCTCCAACAAGTACTGCAATCGTCCCGCAGGATAATTCGGATCCATTGGCACGTAAGCGCCGCCTGCTTTTAATATCCCCAACAGTCCAATCACCATTTCCATGGAACGTTCAACGCACAATCCCACCAAACGGTCGGCAACAATCCCTTGCTCGCGCAGGTAATGCGCCACTCGATTCGCCGCAGCATTCAATTCCGCATAACTGAGCGTTTGATCGTTAAAACGAACCGCAATCGCATCGGGTGTTTTCTTCGCTTGCTGCTCAAACAGTTCGTGGATCAATTGCTCCGATGGGTAATCGGCCGCTGTATCATTCAGCGTTTCCAATTGATAACGCTGCTCGTCTTCTGACAGCATCGACAACTCACACAATCGCGCAGTCGGTTGCTCAGCCATTGCCGTTAACAAGCGCATCAAGTGCTCACTCAATTGATGAATGTGGTCGGCACTGAACAACGTTGTGTCGTAACTCCAACTCACGTCGATGCCGTTTTCATCCCAATGGGCACCAATGTCCAAATCGAACTTCGCGACAACCTCGTCTTGACCCAACGTGCTGAAGCGCACACCTGGCAACGACAACTCGACCTGCTCATTGGTGTTCATCGTGAACATTATTTGGAACAACGGCGTATGCTGAGTGCTTCTTGGGACCTGACACACTTCCACCAGTTGTTCAAACGGTATGTCTTGATGCGCTTGTGCTGCCAAGTTCACTTCGCGCACATGACTCAGGTATTCATTCAAGCTGTCGTGTTGGGTTTGCGTTCGCAACACCAAGGTGTTTACAAAAAATCCAATGAGCGGTTCCAACTCCGCTTGCATTCGATTCGCTACCGGTGTCCCCAGCACCACATCGTGGCTGTTGCTGTGTCGGGACAGTACCAACGACAGTCCAGCGTGTAATACCATAAAAGGCGTTAATTGATGCGCGCGAGCTAACCGCTGCAACGCTTCGGCTGTTTTCGCTGGCAAGTGCTGGTGTACCCGTGCTCCCTGATGACCTTTCACCGGCGGTCGAGGATAATCCAATGGCAAACTATGAACAGCCGGCACATCCGCCAACTGCTCTCGCCAATAACTGAGCTGCTTTTCCAGTACTTCTCCCGACAGCCATTCGCGTTGCCAATGCGCATAGTCTGCGTATTGAATGGGAAGTGGAACAGAAGTGTCTGGTTTTCCTTCCAAAATAGATTGGTAGTGCTCAACAAACTCTTGAGTGAGTACCCCTCTCGACCATCCATCGGAAGCAATATGATGATGATTAAATACCAAAATGCCCGATGATTGAGCGTCATTTCCTTGGCCAGTTAAATGAATAAAAAATGCTCTTAACATTAAGTCTTGAGCAAGATCAAATGACCGACGACTGTCTTCCCGTATCAATTGCTGAGCACGCGAATTCCTTTCCGCTTTTGAAAACGATCGGAGGTCAAAGTATCCTAAAATGAATTCAAAATCATGCTGAATTTGTTGAACAGGTTCAGATTGAAACTGAACGAATCGTGTTCTGAGTATCTCGTGCCTTTGGATGATCCGTTTAATCGCTAGTTCAGCAGAATCAATACAAAACGGTCCCTCAACTTTTAATGCACAAGGCATATTATATTGTGGGCTTCCCCCTTCCAATTGATCGATAAACCACAAACGTTGTTGGGCAAAAGATAATGGTAATTGCAGAACTTCAGAACGCTCAAGAGGTACAATTTTACCAACAGAAGTGAGATCATTAATCGACTCATCATAAGTCGATAAAAACTGGATCAATGCTTCTTTATTGGCTTTAATTTTTTCAACCAATGATGGTTTAAGAGCACCCTCTGGTGCTTTAATCTTAAGCTTACCATTATCAACACTGATATTAATCTTTAAGGTGTAAATTTCTTTAAGCAAATGCTCTACAGTCTGCATATCAGATCTCCATTTCCACAATATCGTCCACCTGGTTGAGCTGCTCATTCGCTTCTGTTTTCAATTGTATTAACGCTATAACTTTTGCCGCTTCTCGAATCGTATTAAGTGTAAACAGTTGAGCGATACTCAATTGAACCCCCATCTCTGACTTAATCAGCGAAACCAGTTTAATGATCAATAACGAGTGACCACCTAAATCAAAAAAGTTATCCAGAACACTGATGTCTTCTTCCGAACGTTTTAATAATTCGGCCCAAATAGTCACCAATTGCTGTTCCGTTTCATTGCTCGGCGCAACGTACTCTCTTCTTACTCGGGTCTGAACTTGCTGCATCAAACTTTTTCGATCCAGTTTGCCATTCGCGGTCAAAGGAAAAGCATCCATCACCACGAACGCTGATGGCACCATATAAGCAGGCAATGTTTCATTTAACTTGGCTTTTAATTGCTGCACCAAAGCCACTTCATCTTCACACGCCGGCGCTTCTACGTAACCCACCAGTTGTGATTCACCCGCCTCGCTTTTCTGAGCCATCACCACACTGCTTTGCACCTCCGGCTGCTGCGTCAGTTGATGTTCTATTTCTCCCAATTCGATCCGGAACCCTCGCACTTTCACCTGGTTATCCAGTCGCTCCAGATATTGCAGTTGACCATCTTCCAGATAACGCACCCGATCTCCGGTTTTATACAGTCGTTCTCCGGCTTTAAACGGATGGGCTATAAATCGTTCTTCCGTTAACGCCGATTTATTCAGATAGCCTCGCGCCAAGCCCACGCCTCCAATGTGCAATTCACCCGCAACACCTTGCGGACACACATTCAAGGACGCGTCCAACACCAACAACTCAATGTTCTGGATCGGTCGCCCGATGGGCACCGAAGTTCGCTCTCCTAACGTCGCACAATCAAAGTAACTCACATCGATCGCCGCTTCCGTCGGCCCGTATAAGTTTTGCAGCGACACCTGCGGGGCTCGTTCCGATAGCGTTTTGACTTCCTGCACGCCTAACGCTTCTCCACTGCACACCACCAGTCGCACACTGTCCGCAAACGACGCAACGGGATACGCCAGATACGCACTCAACATCGATGGCACAAAGTGCATGACACTCACGCCCGTTTCTTCGATCAATTGACTCAGGTATTCTGGATCTTTATGACCTTCCGGTTTGGCCACCACCAGTTCGGCGCCATAACACAACGTCCATAAAAATTCCCACACCGACACATCGAAACTGTAAGGGGTTTTTTGCAGAACTTTATCTTCACCACTCAGCCCATACGCCTTCTGCATCCAATCCAATCGGTTACTTAAAGCCTGATGTTCAATCATCACGCCTTTCGGCTGACCGGTGGAGCCCGACGTGTAAATCACATACGCCAAGTTGTGCGCATTTTGCTCTGCTAAATGTTCAGGGTTTTTCTCGGAATAATCGTGGGCTGTTGTTAACCAGTCGTCACTGTCCAGTGACACAACCGATAGTGCAGCAGGAAAACGAGACGCCAATGCCGACTGTGTCAACACCTGCGTTAAACCGGTGTCGTCCAATACATAGTTCAATCGTGCATCGGGATAGCTTGGATCCAGTGGCACATAAGCCCCGCCTGCTTTTAATATCCCCAACAGTCCAATCACCATTTCCATGGAACGTTCAACGCACAATCCCACCAAACGGTCGGCAACAATCCCTTGCTCACGCAGGTAATGCGCCACTCGATTCGCCGCAGCATTCAATTCCGCATAGCTGAGCGTTTGATCGTTAAAACGAACCGCTATCGCATCGGGTGTTTTCTTCACTTGCTGCTCAAACAGTTCGTGGATCAATTGCTCCGATGGGTAATCGGCCGCTGTATCATTCAGCGTTTCCAATTGATAACGCTGCTCGTCTTCTGACAGCATCGACAACTCACACAATCGCGCAGTCGGTTGCTCAGCCATTGCCGTTAACAAGCGCATCAAGTGCTCACTCAATTGATGAATGTGGTCGGCACTGAACAACGTTGTGTCGTAACTCCAACTTACATCGATGCCGTTTTCATCCCAATGGGCACCAATGTCCAAATCGAACTTCGCGACAACCTCGTCTTGACCCAACGCGCTGAAGCGCACACCTGGCAACGACAACTCGACCTGCTCATTGGTGTTCATCGTGAACATTATTTGGAACAACGGCGTATGCTGAGTGCTTCTTGGGACCTGACACACTTCCACCAGTTGTTCAAACGGTATGTCTTGATGCGCTTGTGCTGCCAAGTTCACTTCGCGCACATGACTCAGGTATTCATTCAAGCTGTCGTGTTGGGTTTGCGTTCGCAACACCAAGGTGTTTACAAAAAATCCAATTAACGGCTCCAACTCCGCTTGCATTCGATTCGCTACCGGTGTCCCCAACACCACATCGTGGCTGTTGCTGTGTCGGGACAGTACCAACGACAGCCCAGCGTGTAATACCATAAAAGGCGTCAATTGATGCGCTCGTGCTAACCGTTGCAACGCTTCGGCTGTTTTCGCTGGCAAGTGCTGGTGTACCCGTGCTCCCTGATGACCTTTCACCGTCGGTCGAGGGTAATCCAATGGCAAACTATGAACGGCCGGCACATCCGCTAACTGCTCTCGCCAATAACTGAGCTGCGTTTCCAGTACTTCTCCCGACAACCACTCCCGTTGCCAATGCGCATAGTCTGCGTATTGAATGGGAAGCTCTGGCAATGACACCGGGTAGCCTTCGTTTATAAAGCGATACAACGCTATAAACTCTTTCAATAAAACACCGCGCGACCATCCATCCGACGCAATATGATGCATATTAAATAACAACACATTACGTTGTTCGTCTGCCTCATCCGTGACATGCAAATACGTTACGCGAACCATCAAATCAGAGGACAAATCGAATGCTTTACCGCTTTCTTCTGCAACCCATTGATCGATTGCCTCTTTTTGCGCTTTTTCTGACAGTTCTCGTAAATCCACACGATGTAAATGAAAGTTAAACACTTCCTTAATCACTTGCACCGCATGATCACCATTGGCTTCAAAGTGAGTACGCAAACTTTCGTGGCGTTCAATGATGCGTATCATGGCCTGCTCTGCAGCATCCACATCAAATCGACCATCCACTTCGAGCACCGCTGGCATGTTATATTCCACACTGCTGCCTTGCAGTTGATCGATAAACCACAAGCGCTGTTGGGCAAACGATAACGGATAAAAGTCAATATTACGCTCGATCTTAGTAATACTCGGCCGTAATTCCGTTTGTTTTTCAGTATCAATACGCTGAGCTAACTGACGAATATTGGGATAGTCAAACGCATCTTTAATCGCTAACTCTTCCGTTAACGATTTTCTGACTTCCGCAACGAGACGTACTGCTAATAAAGAGTGTCCTCCCAATTCGAAAAAGTTTGCCGTAACACTGATCTGTTCCGGATCCAGTTTAAGTAATCGACTCCAAATGAGCACCAATGACTTTTCTGTATCCGATTCTGGAGCTACAAAAATTGAAGCAGTGACCTGTTCGTCACTTGTCGGCAATGCTTTTTTGTCAATCTTTCCATTGGGACTTAAAGGCCATTCATCAAGCACGATGTATGAAGATGGCAACATGTATTCGGGCAGTCGTTTTCGTAGTGTTTGACGAATGTGTTCTACGAGCACGGAGTCGTCCTGATCTTCTTCTGGAATGACATAAGCAATTAATCGTTTATCGCCAGCCTCAATTTCTTTGAGTAAAACCAAACTTGAACGCACACCTTCACACGATAAAATCTCCGAATCGATCTCACCTAACTCGATGCGAAATCCATGAAGTTTTATCTGATCGTCAAAGCGTCCGAGAAACTCCACGTTTCCATTTTTCCCGTATCGAACTCGATCGCCTGTACGGTAGAGTCTCTCATTTTTGTTGTTGCTAAAGGGATTGGCGACAAATCGTTCTTGTGTCAATTCTGGCCGATTTAAATAACCACGAGCAACCCCTTGCCCACCAATATATAACTCCCCCGCTACGCCATAAGGCTGTAACGTTTGGTGCTCATCTAAAATAAATAATTGCGTATTATCAAGTGGTCGACCAATACTGACACCTCGAGAACTGTTTGCTGACTTATCCATTTGATCGACGTCATGAAAAGTGGTTGCACCGACGGTTGTCTCTGTGGGTCCATATTCGTTAATAAAGCAACCATTGGGCAATAACTTATTTCGCCATGGATAAAGGTGTGCTTCGGTCAATGCTTCGCCAGCTATCACCAGAACATGTTTTGATTGGGTATTGCTTTTGTCTTCTTGGTGACTCGCAATGGCTTCGAGATGAGATGGTGTAATTTTAAATAATAAAGAACGCTTATCATCAAACAAACATTTTTCCAAATGAAGCAACATGTCTTTGTTATCGGGTAACACTTCGATATAGCGCCCGCAAAACAACGGTGGATACAACGATCCTACGGTTGCATCAAAAGCCAAAGGAGAACTGACGACAGCCCCTTCAACGCCATCGGGCATAAAGGCTCTTTGCGCAAAGTTAACAAAGTTGACAACATTGATGTGCTCAACCATGACCCCTTTTGGCATTCCTGTAGACCCGGAGGTGTAAATCAAATAGGCCAAATTATTCACACCTTGATTGCGTAAGCGAGGCAAGTTATCTGAAGGATACTGCTGACGCTTGCCTGCATAATCTTCGCCATCGATCACCGTGAGCGTAACATCATCAAGGGGTAAGCTAAGCGTTTCGACAAAATGAGACTGAATGACCATATGCTTTACTTGTGTATCGCTCAACATATATTCGAGTCGTGCTTTAGGGTAAGTGGGATCCATCGGAATATAAGCACCACCAGCTTTCAAAATACCTAAGATGCTGATAACCATTTCGAGCGAACGCTCAACGCAAAGTCCAATTAAGGTTTCAGATCCAACCCCTTGTTGTCTCAAATGATAAGCCAGTTGATTAGCCGCAAAATTTAATTCTTTATAGGTTAGAGATTTTTCACCATAAACAACCGCAAACTTGTCACCATTTTGTTTTACTTGCTGTTCAAAAACTTCATGAATCATGAGGTTTTTGGGGAATTCCATTTCCGTCTGATTTAATGTTTGAAGTAAATGATGAGTTTCCTGTTCAGACAACATAGTCAACTCATTAAGACGAACTTCAGGGTGCGCAACAACTTCTTTTAAAAGTTGAACTAAGTGTCGACTGATCTGTTCAATTCGTTCATGCCGGAATAAAGAGGTGTCATAAATCCAAGATACACTCCCCCCCATTTCATTGAGTTGTGCGGTAATGGTTAAGTCAAATCGGGCACTGGCTTTCGCTCCTTCTAACGCACTAATTTCTAAACCAGAGAGATTAAGACTGCTTAACTCTGTAGTATTCATAAAGAACATGATCTGGAACAGCGGGCTGTGTTGTGTACTACGCGGAACTTTGCAATATTCAACCAACTGTTCAAAAGGAAGATCGGGATTTTCCTGTGCTTCAATATTTATTTTCCGAACGTGCTCTAGGTACTCGAAGAACGTTTCGTGCGATGTCGATGTTCTTAACACTAAGGTATTAACAAAAAAACCAATGAGCGACTCCAGTTCAGGTTGTGGCCGATTTGCCAACGAAGTGCCCAAAACGATATCGTCACTGCTACTATGACGTGCTAAAACCAATCCCAACGCTGCATGCAATAACATAAAGGGCGTGATTTTATAAATGCGAGCGAAGTTAATGAGCTTTTGACTTAAATCTTTATCAATATAACTGCGAACAACTTCAGCATCATACTGCTTCACGGTTGGCCTTGGATAATCTAACGGTAAACTGTGCACAATAGGCGCATTCTTAAGGTGTTCACTCCAATACGCCAACTGATTTTCCATCACATCTCCGGATAACCAGTTTTGTTGCCAATGTGCGTAATCGGCGTACTGTATGGGTAATTCTTTTAGGCTTGGCGTCTGTTTTAACTGATATGATTCATAAAGCGCGGCAAACTCTTTTACGATGACATCGAGTGACCAACCATCAGAAGCAATATGGTGCGTGTTAAACAATAAAACACCTTCTTGATGCCCTTCTTCTTCAGATAGCACCAGATAACATGCACGAGCCATTAAATCATTCGTCAAATCAAATGTATTGCGAGCTTCACTCTCAACTCGTTCAAGTACACCGATTGTTTGGGCCTCACCTGACAGGTGCGATAAATTCTCGACATTCAATTTAAAGTCAAACTGTTCTCGAATAATTTGTACGGGGCCATCAGACTGTTCTTTAAAAACAGTACGCAGAGGTTCGTGACGGCGAATAATTTCAATTAAGGCTCTTTCTGCATTTTGAATATGAAATTCACCGACAATTTTTAAAGCGATAGGCATGTTGTATTGCGGACTGCCACCTTCCATTTGGTCAATAAACCATAAACGCTTCTGCGCATAAGACAAAGGTAATGTTGAACTGTCTCGTTGAATCGGTGTAATTTTAGTTTGCACGCGCCGTGCTGTTCCCAACTCAATTCGTTTCGCTAAACTTCGAATATTTGAGTGGCTAAATACCTCTTTGATAGACAGTTCTTGTTTCAGCTGGTCACGAATGGCAGCGACCATAGAAACGATAAGCAGCGAATGCCCGCCCAGCTCAAAAAAGTTGGCCATAACACTTAAAGAATCGGGGTTTCTTTTTAATAAACTTGCCCAAATAGCCACTAATGCGTGTTCCGTGTCACTCTCCGGAGCAACGTATTCTGCCGATAAATCATCGTCGATTTCCGGTAACGCACGCTTATCTATTTTGCCATTGGGGGTTAACGGCATTGCGTCCAACACTTTGATAAATGTGGGCACCATATAATCTGGTAATTCGTTTTTGAGTGCATCGCTGAGAACATCAACCGTTAGCCCTTCATCCGACAACACCACATAACTTATCAGACGTTCTTCCTTGACCATCACCACGGCTTGTTCGACTCCTGCTTGCCGTCTTAATTGATGTTCGATTTCGCCTAACTCAATGCGAAACCCTCGCAACTTCACCTGTTCATCCGCTCGCCCTAAAAACGCCAGTTCTCCGTTCGGTAAATAACGAACTCGGTCTCCGGTTTTGTACAGTCGTTCGCCTGCTTTAAATGGATGCGACACATAACGCTCTGCTGTCAGTTCATCCCGTTTCCAATATCCTCGTGTTAAACCGGCACCACCCAAATACAATTCACCCACCGCACCTAACGGCAATAACTCACGTTGCTCCGACAACACATAAGCTTCGCTGTTCGCTATCACTCGACCGATACTCGGTACGCCTTCAATGGCTTCATCAAACGATTGCCAGGTCGAGTACGTTGTGTCTTCCGATGGACCGTACAAATTACACACCCGCTCACACACACCGTCGTTTAATAGTTGATTCAACAAAGCTCCCGGCAACGGCTCTCCCGCCAAGTTAATCACTTTGACACCCTGAGGTATCGCATTCTGTTGAAGCAATGCAGAAATCGCCGAAGGAACTGTGTTGATAAGTGTGACATCAACCGGCTGCTCTATCAGCGACAAAGCGTCTTTCACCACCACGCATTCGCTACCTTGGGTGAGCGGTGCGAGCAATTCAAACACCGACAAGTCAAAGTTCAATGACGTACTCGCCAAGACACGTGAAAGCTCTTCTTTTGAAAAAGCGTGGTGACTCCAGTGCAGCAATGCCACCGTATTACGATGTTCAATCATCACACCTTTCGGTTGGCCAGTGGAGCCTGATGTGTAAATCACATACGCCAAGTTGCGCGCGTTTTGTTGAGGCAAACGTTCTGGGTTTTGTTCGGAGTCATGCGCAAACGTTTCATCGTCTAATACACAAAGGGTTAACGATGAATGTTCTGAAAATCGTGACTTCAAAGAAGATTGTGTTAACACCACCGTTAACTCGGTGTCGTCCAACAAGTACTGCAATCGTCCCGCAGGATAATTCGGATCCAGTGGCACGTAAGCGCCGCCCGCTTTTAATATCCCCAACAGCCCTACCACCATTTCCATGGAACGCTCAACGCACAATCCCACCAAACGGTCGGCAACAATCCCTTGCTCGCGCAGGTAATGCGCTACTCGATTCGCCGCAGCATTCAATTCTGCATAGCTGAGCGTTTGATCGTCAAAACGAACCGCAAGCGCATCGGGTGTTTTCTTCACTTGCTGCTCAAACAGTTCGTGGATCAATTGCTCCGATGGGTAATCGGCCACTGTGTCGTTCAGCGTTTCCAATTGATAGCGTTGCTCGTCTTCTGACAGCATCGACAACTCACACAATCGCGCAGTCGGTTGCTCAGCCATGGCCGTTAACAAGCGCATCAAATGCTCACTCAATTGATGGATGTGGTCGGCACTGAACAACGTTGTGTCGTAACTCCAACTTACATCGATGCCGTTTTCATCCCAATGGGCACCAATGTCCAAATCGAACTTCGCGACAACCTCGTCTTGACCCAACGCGCTGAAACGCACACCTGGCAACGACAACTCGACCTGCTCATTGGTGTTCATCGTGAACATTATTTGGAACAACGGCGTATGCTGAGTGCTTCTTGGGACCTGACACACTTCCACCAGTTGTTCAAACGGTATGTCTTGATGCGCTTGTGCCGCCAAGTTCACTTCGCGCACATGACTCAGGTATTCATTCAAGCTGTCGTGTCGGGTTTGTGTTCGCAACACCAAGGTGTTTACAAAAAATCCAATTAACGGCTCCAACTCCGCTTGCATTCGATTCGCTACCGGTGTCCCCAACACCACATCGTGGCTGTTGCTGTGTCGGGACAGTACCAACGACAGCCCAGCGTGTAATACCATAAAAGGCGTCAATTGATGCGCTCGTGCTAACCGTTGCAACGCTTCGGCTGTTTTCGCTGGCAAGTGCTGGTGTACCCGTGCTCCCTGATGACCTTTCACCGTCGGTCGAGGGTAATCCAATGGCAAACTATGAACGGCCGGCACATCCGCTAACTGCTCTCGCCAATAACTGAGCTGCGTTTCCAGTACTTCTCCCGACAACCACTCCCGTTGCCAATGCGCATAGTCTGCGTATTGAATGGGAAGCTCTGGCAATGACACCGGGTAGCCCTCAACCAATGATCGATAGAAACCAAGAAACTCTTTTAACAAGAGACTCATTGACCATCCATCTGACGCAATATGATGCATATTAAATAACAACACATTACGTTGTTCGTCTGCCTCATCCGTGACATGCAAATACGTTACGCGAACCATCAAATCAGAGGACAAATCGAATGCTTTACCGCTTTCTTCTGCAACCCATTGATCGATTGCCTCTTTTTGCGCTTTTTCTGACAGTTCTCGTAAATCCACACGATGTAAATGAAAGTTAAACACTTCCTTAATCACTTGCACCGCATGATCACCATTGGCTTCAAAGTGAGTGCGCAAACTTTCGTGGCGTTCAATGATGCGTATCATGGCCTGCTCTGCAGCATTCACATCAAATCGGCCATCCACTTCGAGCACCGCTGGCATGTTATATTCCACACTGCTGCCTTGCAGTTGATCGATAAACCACAAGCGTTGCTGGGCAAACGATAACGGATGCTCCAATTTCGCATCACGTGAAACCTTCTTAATACTTGGCTTATCACTTACTTTCGATTGAAAGGTTGATTCTTGTTTTAAAAATTGAACGATAGCATTTTTATGGGTACGAATAAGCTCAGAAAATTCTTCGTTCAATACGCCTTTTGGAGCATCAACGATAAGTTTTCCGTTGTTTTCTTGAAGTCGTATTTTGTGTTTATTTAATTTGCTGATCAGGTTAATAATGTCCATTAAAACTCCACCCTTTCAATCTCATCGTTATTTTCATTATTTATCGACGCTTCCAGTTCGTTAGACATTCGATAGTATTCAATCCAATCACCCATTTTTTTAACGGTTGGCTCCAAATACAATTGTCGTAAATCCAGGTGGACAGACGTCGCTTGTTCTATTGCTGCAACTAAACGCATCAATAATAACGAGTGACCACCTAAATCAAAAAAGTTATCCAGAACACTGATGTCTTCTTCCGAACGTTTTAATAATTCGGCCCAAATAGTCACCAATTGCTGTTCCGTTTCATTGCTCGGCGCAACGTACTCTCTTCTTACTCGGGTCTGAACTTGCTGCATCAAACTTTTTCGATCCAGTTTGCCATTCGCAGTCAAAGGAAAAGCATCCATCACCACGAACGCTGATGGCACCATATAAGCGGGCAATGTTTCATTTAACTTGGCTTTTAATTGCTGCACCA
>NZ_JBUZOU010000031.1:0-17347 GCF_055326765.1 Pleionea sp. WD8-19
AACGACCGCGATGCGTTTCAACACTGCTTGGATCATAAAGGATCGATTGACGGGTAAACCCGCTGGTTCGATTGGGAATTTCAACCTTTCCCCATTTCAGATCAATCACGTTATGCAACTTATGTAAGTTGTATTCGAGATCGGAGTACTTAACAATGTTCGACTCATCGAACACATACTCATAACCGCTTTCGCGATTGACACCGGCAATGCGTTTAAATCCTAACTTGCCATTCGCGCCCACCGGTGTAAACGCAATCAACCTCAGCAATTCAGTTTCTATAAAGCGCTTGCCTTCGGTTTGCTTCACACCGTTAAAGCGATAAATTAATCCTTTGCTAAAATTCGTCGGATCAAACCAATCGGTTCCTGCATTTTGAAACTGTGTGATGTCGGTCCACTTAGGATCAACTCCCAGGTGCCAATTGCTCGGTAACTTTCCGCCTCCGATAATGTCACCGGTATAAAGCGCATAAACGAGCGCAGGCACCGGCATTTCCAAATAAACGTATTCTTCGATTTGAATTTGATCATCACCGTCCCCTTCTTCATCGAACTCAAAGGTTAACGGCAAGGTATGAAACAGGCCGCGTGTTAATCCCGTAAAGCGGGTATCGGTTTTTCCCGTCGCGCGCATGATCTCAAAATGATCCTCTTTCTTTGCTTTCAAGTAATAAACGCGTTGCCCTGGCGCATCGCCAAAACTCGAAGGGTGATCACACGCTTCAAACGCTGCCGTATTCAAAACATTGACGGTCGTATCTCCAGCATTTAACGTCGCGGTAATTGGCGTTTTAATTTCTGCAAAAATGTTTTTCTTAGCCGAACGCTGAATGTCATAACACGAAATTCGATAACGTCCGTTGCTCATCGATACCGACTTATCGATCATTTGTGTTTGCACCAACACAAAGTCAGCAAAGTCATCACCCATTGCGCCACGGTAGACTTCAATAACACAGCGCTTCAATCCTTCGCTGTTTTCCAGTCGATTTTTGAATTGCGTGGTGATCCCCGTATCCAACACCACAAACCGAATATTTCCAATTTCGGATCGTGATTCGTCAGGATTGAGTCGTTGCGAAATCGCGGTTGAAGGTATTAAACAACCGGAAAAATAATCACCAGTAATACCACTGACCGCATGCGATGATACATAGACTGGCGTGTTGAATAAAAACTTAACCACCGTGACAATCTCTTGATGATTGGAGCTTGCCACGGCGTGATAATTATCTGACATTAATTCATCCTTCGAAGTGTAAAAGAGACGGTGATATAGGCACCATTGCGCCTCTCTTTGTAAGAGTCGCCTTCAAAGATGGCTTGAAAGGAAGACGTTGGCGCGCCTGGAACATCCGAAGCGCTCATGGTAAAGAGCTCACCATTGCAGCAACTGGCGTGAAATTCGCGCCACGGTCCAATCTCAGCAACAGGAATCGCCGATGTCTTAATATGGTATCGAAACTCCAAGCGGTGCAGCGTTGAAACCGTGGTGCCATCCAAGCTTTTGTGTACTGCCCCTTCCTTTTTCGGATCGTAATCAAACTGTTCAAACTCGCACTGCAGTGATCCAACACCCGAAACAATTTCACGTTTTGGTGTAAAGCTGATGCTAGACATTTAACCTCCTAAATCTTGTCCATTGCGCGAACTCGGATCGATCAAGGACACATCGCCGTTGTTGATCAAATCCTTCACATCTTGCAAAAAAGTATTCGCATCGTTGGAGTTGAGATCACCGGCAATATGAAAATTAATCACCGGAGTTGCCGCTTGTTGTTGCGTTCCGTTTTGTCGCAGCCGTTCCACTTGATTCATCGCCGAATTCACACCAGAAGCACCAGCGACCGACACGCCGCCCGAACTTGGCACTGACGCTCCACCGCCGCTGCTGCCCGGTTTGGAGCTTTTGATTTTTCGAACGTTTGCCATCCCTGCAGCAATGGCAACGGCCGCTGCAATACCGCCAAGAATTGGTCCGACATAGGGAATACCGGCGAGTGACTTATAAGACTGTGTGGCGCTCTCATAAGTCGCCATTGTGGTTTGCCCAATCGCTACTTGCTGCTGAATTTTGAATCCTTTCTTCGATTCGGAATCGGTGACGCTCGCAATGTTTTGCAAGGTGCCTACCGTCGTACTCAAAATGGCGCGGTTTTTTCTCGCATTCAGCGCCGCTTCTTTTTTCGCGTATTGTTCTTTCAACTTAAATCGTCGATGGTCATACGCCACTTCGCTTAAGTATTCTTTTTCTAGTGCTTCATCAAGAATGGCGAGATCTTGATCGTACTTTTGTTGCAATAAATCTTGCTCGGTCATCCATTGCTCTTGCATGCGCATCAGTTTGGCTTCAAACCGTAACGCGTCCTGCTCCGCTTCGCGCGCAATCGCATCGTCACCTTCAGCTTGTTGACCAAGATTGCTTTTCAGTTGAGCCATCTTTTCATGTACTTTGGCGTCCGCTTCCGAAAAGATGGCTTCGATGTTGCGCGTGATCACATCGCTCGGCAGTTCTTCCGAAAGCAACCGATCTAGTTCCGTTTTGGTATCAGCAAACGCGGCCGCTTGCGCATCACGAAATTCATACAGCGCTTGCGGGACATCAACTTTTAAACCATTGGCAAATCCTTCCACCGAAGTCAACGCTTGCGCAGCGTTATCACCCACCGAACCAGGTAACTCGGATAACAACGCCAATGTTTTTGTGACCGGATAAAACAGACCATCAATGACCGCATTGCCCAAACTGGTAAATGCCTGTGCACCAAAAACTGCCAGTTGAGAAATACCCAGGCTGAGTAAATTGACACCAAGCTCGGTGCCTTTTAGAACGATTTCAACACCGTGCAAACCATCAGCAAACACACCCACGCCGCGGGCACCCCACCAAAATGCACCACGGATTTTTTCGCCCATCGTTTCACTGTTAACACCCAGCCCCAACACTTTCTCGCTCATCACTTCAATGATGGGAGCTACCTCACTTGTGAGGTTATTGGAAAACCCTTGAACGACCGCTTGAATGCGTTCAATCGATTTTTGCGCGGCTTTCATCTTGGCAGCGTCGAGTTCGGATATCGAAACACCGAATGCGCGCGCTTCCGCTTGCAGCGCTTTTAATTTTTCCGCGCCGTTATCGAGCAGTGGCAAAAGATAAGTCGCATCGCTTGCCAGTTCTTCGAGATAGAACGATTTTTCGGATGTGGTGCCGACTTCTTCTAACGCTTCAGCAATTTTTAGTAATTGTTGATCAGGAGCAAGCTTGATCAGTTCTTCCGCATTGAGTTTTAAGTGCTTGATGGTGTTAGCCGCTGGCCCTCCACCGGTTGCTGCAAAGTCACCGATTTTTTCTTGTACGTCTTTAAGAATATCGCCCATTTTTTCCGACGAAATACCCACATCTTTCGCCGCATAACTCCATTCGCTCATCGCGGTGACACCCACACCAACCGATTCGGACAAACGGATCACTTCGGTGTTGGCCTCCAGTGTTTTTTTAACGAGCGCCGTACCACCGACCACAGCTCCTGTAAAGAGTGCACTGCCCCACTTCGCCGCACTGTCTGCCATCGAATCAAGACGCTTACCGAGCTTTGTGACATTGCGACCTAACTTAGTGAGTTCTTTGTCGGTCAGTCCTGCTTTCTTTAACGTTTTGCCGAGTCCACTTTGTACCGAAGCAAACATGCTTTTTGTACGGTCGTCACCGACCAGTGCAAAGGTGTATTCATTCGCTGATAAACTCATGTTGTAATCCGGTTATAAAGCTCATAGCTTCGCAGTAGAGATTCGGTTGATCTGCGATCCCACCTGCCGTGAAAAGTGTGTTCTGTTGGTAATGTTTATGAAGGTCGAGAAGATAGAAGGATCGATCCGTGATCATCGGAAGCAGGCAAGTTTTGGATTCAATGACACCTGGGATCTTCCATTGTGCAAAAGGTGCCGGATCACTGCTGTCACAGTGTCGGCCCCATTCGCATTGTTTGCAGTTAAAACGCTTCCGGTCGTTGATTACATTAACTGCAATGGTCAGTTTTTTTCTTCTTCCTGACTGAGTGTTGAAAGATTCATGACATGCCAAAAGAGTTCGTTAATGATCTCAACCGGCAAATATTTCAAGTTCAACACGGTGGGTTTCAGTGGTTTACCATTTTGGTCGATTACTTCTTGCCAATCTTGCAAACTTCGCCCAAGAGCAAGCCGAACCGCTTCTGGCGTTTGTATGTATCGTCCATCGTCGGTGGTCTTACACGAACTGAGCGATTCCATGTACGCAAGTTGGTCGAGCGGTTTGAGTAAAAACTTCGCCGGATTTTCGTCTTTCGGTTGTTGCTTGGGCGTATACCATTCTGCCGTTAATCCGGTATTCACTTTAATTGCCATGTTTCACCTTTACGTAAAAATGAAGGATAGTCCGTTGTCACCACCGGTAACGCCGTAACCGATCTCATAGGTTCGGATCGAATCGCGTTCCGCTTGCGACAATTCACGGTAATAGGCGTGATGCAATTGCAGTTGCCAGCGATTCCCCGCGGTATTGCCCACCGCACCGGTGTCGATCACTTTGCTGGTTCCATTTTGCCAGTCGGCTACAAAGTTTTGCGTTGCGTTTAACGTCATCTCCGGATCTAAGCTGCCACTGACATCACGATCACCAATGCGTACTTGCCCGTAACCGTCACTCGACGACAAACTTTTCGGAGTCACAATTTCATTGTTGAGGTTCATCGACAAAGCGCTGATTTCTGCTGCAAACGAACCCACGGTGAAGTTAACGCCAATCAATGGTGCAGGCACCGTGGCATCAAAAACCGGAGCAATCATTGGCGTATCACTTTCTGACAGAATGTGACCGGTAAACGTAAAAGATGCTTTCGCAATTTCACCGACGTTGGCCGTGACTTCAACGGTACCCACACATCCCACCAAACGGATCAACTTACCGTCTTGGTAATAATAAATTGTGGCGTACTCATGCCCGGTTGAAGCAAGTCGATAAGTTACGCTGCTACTTGCAACAATGGTTTCAGCAAGCCCACACGCTCGGAGCGCCTGTCCAATTTCTGGCGCACTGCCAGCAACTCCCGATCCTTTAATCTCGGAGGAAAACGTCAATGACCCTAACGTACCGGCATAAATCGATTTCTCTTTACCCAACTCAGATTTGATGGGGTTACGTTCCACCATCGTTGCGCCTTCGTAACTAAAGCTAACGTCTTCAACCAAAATTGCATCAGTTGCTGCCGGTACCGCTTCGGTGGTTGGATTGGATTGAATGCGTAAAGCAATCGCCTCAACTTTTGTTAGCATGTTGCTTCACCTCTTTGTCTTTTTTCTCTGCGTTTTTCGGCGCGTCGATGATTGTCGAACCACCCTTACGCGGTTCTACTTTGAATGTTTTTTTCATAACTCACCCATAACTTTGATCGTGGAAACTGGTGCGGTACTGAATGCTCCAAACCAGTGAACACACGCACGCACGATAATCACCGCGTTCTGAAAACTCAGGCTTTCCTTGTTTGGTTTGTTGCAGATCTAGGATGAAGTCGAGGCCCAAACGATGACTGCTCATCAGCATGCTGTGAATGGAATTACGCAAATCGAGTAAACGTTGATTCAGTGTCGCACCCGTACCAGTGAATACAATGGCTGTTGTGACATTGAGCTGCCAAAGCGCAAACCGACTGGAAGACGCTTGATTGATCAAAACGTCTTCACCCAGTTCGATCACAATCGCTGGTAATTGTTCCGGATTAAGCTCGGTTTCAAAAAACACACCGGTAATGCCATGCGCCGATCCAACTAGCGGTTGCAATTGCTCTTTAATCGATTCGAGGATCTTTTCAACTTTATGCACGTTCTAACTCGCAAACTAAGAATTCATTTTCTACGCGGGGATGTTGGATCTGATAGTTAAGCGAACCGAACACAACCGGATCACCGTGATGGATCACACGCTTATGAACCGGATCCAAATACAAAAACGTAGCGTTGATGTATCCGGCATCGGTTTCTATTGGCTCATTGGAATAAATCGCGCGATACTCACTGCCATGAATCAAAACCGGTTCGCCAAACACTGCCAACGCGCGACTGTTCAGCCGCGCTAAATCGTCAGGCCAGGCCATGAATTACACTTGACCGTTCAACAATACCTCGCACGTACTGGTGCCAGCGTCATAAGACAAAAACGCTCCGACCAAGGTGTTACCCGATGCCGTAGTGGTAAAGTTACTGTTAGCTGTGCTCCAATAAGCGCGTGCGCCTTCTGCTGGCGTATTGCCTGCTGCTAATGGCAAATCACCAAACACACCTTTACGAAGACCAACAAACGTTTCACCGGCCGCAGCTCGGTTGTGAGCAACGACGCCAATGTTGCCAATTAAATAAAACTGACCGCCCACCACATCACCAGCCGGCGCTGTAAGGGTTAATACATCACCGTCTTGAACGTAATTTTTCATATTTGAATACCTTTTAAGTGGAAATAAAAAAGGCCGCAAAAGCGACCTTTGGAAATTGAATGTGTATTAGGAACTAAGCTGCGCCACTCGCTTTGTAAACTGCTAAATGACTGAGTGCATTAACACCGGCATCAATGCGCACCTTGTAAGCCACACCGTCCACTTCAAAACCGTTTTGCTGTTCAAGATACGGCGTTTTGTTTCCGTCCAAATAATTCACCTGAATGGTATCGTGATGTTTGCCTCCAATTAAATACCACGCCGTTGCACTGGCATCATCCAAACGTGCATCAGTAACCGTTTGTGCCATGCCATACACTTTATTGCGCACTTGTGAATGCTTGCCATCAGGATCCGCCGTGGATTCCATCAGTTGCTTCGCAGTGCCTTCAAGGCCAACCGGTGTTAACAAAAACTCAGGACGAATGTTGGAAGCGCTTTGATTCGGTAGTTTTTGTTTTGCCATTGCGGTTCGTCCCGCATCGAGTGAATTGATCGACAACGCCGAGCCTGTACCCGTTGCCAAGTTTTTATGTTGCGTACTGAACAAAGCATGCCCGGTTGAAAGGCTCGGATTTGAAACCAATAATGCGTATACCAAATCACCCACGGTGCGAATGGCAGCGCGTCCCATCAAACGAGGAATGCGGCTTAACATATCCATATCGTCGTTAATGATGGTTTGACGCGTGATAGAAAACAGTTCACCGTAAGTGGCAAGCCACACTTTTTCACCACGATCACTCAGAGTCGCGTATTTATACTCGGCACCTTCTTGCACTTTTCGCAAACTGGGAAACGCGTTTAAGTCGGCGCGATGCGAAGTTTTAAAATCGCTTAAAGTGCCTTCTCCGGTCCAAATTTGAAACGTTTCGTCGGCTTCTTCAACGCCTTTTAACATGGATTTGTGTGCAACGTCTTGCAGGATATAACCGAAATCACCAGAGCTGTGCGTAAAAGCTGCGCCAACTAATCCCATGCGATCATAAGAAGCAGCGCCCATGCCGTGTGCTTGCAAACTCGCTCGCGCCATTTCGAGTAACGACATGGAACGATACGCGCCCGTATCCTTTAAATCTTTTGCATCAACAGCCAGTCCCGCTCGATGCGATAACGCAACAATCGCTGCATCACGGTCCGATTGACCGTTGCTAATACGAACGCCAAAACCGCCTTGTTGCGGTTTGCTTTGACTGCCTAAATGATCCAAGAGTTTTTGGCGCGCATGATCGGCGGTGCAGTCGAAATCATCCAAACAGGTGTTTAATACCTCTGTAGTGCCATCAAAGTTTTTAAACACCGCTTTGATGTCGTCTCGCCGCTGTTGCTCCGCTTTTAATGCGTCCTGCTTAGCCTGATGTTTAATCTCGTCGTGATTGTCTTGAGTTGCCTGGGGCATATTGTTTACCTCTTGGTTTGGATGGTTTGAAACAGAACGGTCGATGTTCTCTACTGTCGGATTGTCTTGTTTGCTAGAAACATCGAAGCAGTTTTTAACGTGTGTGGGTGCATTCTTAAAACGCTGGATGGAAAACTTATTTTCAATCTCAATCGCGCTTTCCACTTCATCAATCAAGCCAGCGTTTAACGCTTCGTTTGCGGTAAGATACGTTTCCGCATCCATCAACGCGCTGATGTCTTCCTCACTTAAATTCGACCGGCTCATGTATGCGCTGATCAAGGTGCCTTTTACTTTGTCGAGCAAGTCAGCGGTTTTGCGTAACTCTTCCGCTTCACCCATTGCACCACCTAATGGGTTATGGATCATGAGTAAGGTGTTCTCAGGCATCACCACTTTATTGGCGGCCATAATAATCACCGACGCCATCGATGCCGCAATACCGTCAACGTGTGCAACCACATTCGCGCTATGACTTTTCAGCAAGTTATAAATGGCAATGCCATCAAACACGTTACCGCCAGGACTGTTCACCCGAAGATGAATGTCTGAAACGTTTTTCAGTTCTTTTAGATCGCGAGCAAAGTCTTGAGCGGTTAACCCCCAAAAACCAATCTCGTCATAAATGTAAATTTCTGCGACGCCGGATTGCATCGCCTTGATTTCGTACCAGCCTTTATTCTTCGGCATCGCTTTCACCTTCTTCGTTTTCGTCAGAATGTTGTTTCGGTTCGGTCGGCTCTTTGGCTTGTTCGCTCGAAGCGTCCGAAGAAAATAGCAATTCATGCTCTCGGTTAAACTTCACTTCTTTCACTCGCGCATTCATCACTTCACTGGGCACCAAACCTTTCGAACGGATCACATTCGCTTGCGTATTGAACCCGGCTTTCACATCGCGCTCGTGTGCTTTCGATTCTTTGTCCGGATCAATCCAAGGCATGACAGGTCCAAAATAAGCCGCCAGTTGAACCGTTCGCGGATCCACATTGGGAGGTACTTTCACAGCGCCAGATGCAATCGCAACGTCAACAAAGGTGCGATAATTGGGCCGTGAAATTTTTCCAATGAATTGATTTTGTAAAACCTGATAATGCGAAAAACCTTCAACCAACTCTTGTCGTTTTGCAGAATACGAACCTTCGTAATTGCGTGAAATGCTCGAATAGTTGGTGCGCGTTCCTGCCGCCAGTCGCCGTGTCATTGAATCCAAAAACGGTTGCAGTAACGTCGAGGGTCGATTGCTTTGAATGGTGCCAACGTCTTCACCCGGCATAAGATCATCAATGAACATGCCTGGCGCAATACTCAGCAGACGATGGCCCTCGCTGTCCAACTCACCATTGTTAAAAGAAGCAGGATCACCGCGTTTGATATACGCCGTTAAAGCCGCTGCCACACGTGCAGCAACGCGTTCCGATTCTTCGTAATCTTTAATGTCTTCAAGTCGCCCCAACACCGCGTGCAACACGGACACACCGCGCGCCTGTCGAAGTCGTTTACTGTTCTTTAAATGTTGAACTCGTTCGGCCGGTACGCGCACCATTTGAGAATTCAAAAAGCCGGTGGAATCACCAGGATGAAACTTATAGAAGTGATAAAACGTGGGTTGGCCCCAGTCGTTGCGCTCAACGCCTTGCGTGATTTTTTTCTTAGTGTCGTTAAGATCGTCGGGTAAAAAATCCGCTTCCAAACATTCAACAGCAAAAGGCACAGCACTTGTATGTTTGAAACCTGCAATGTTGCCAATGTGATACTTTTCAAACACTTCACCATCACGCACCCATGAGCGACACAACAAACGTTCCATCTCGGGCCGCGTGAGTTCGTGTGTGGTTTCCGGCTTTAACGACCATTCCGAAAACAAATAGGAAAGCTCACTTGCGAAAGCATCATGCACTTCACCATCAAAAGTCAGTGGTAATGGCTCAACACGGATCCCTTCAGGGCCAATCACATTGGTTTCTAGGGTGTCGAAGATGGCACCAACGACATCGTAATTTTCTTCGTAATAGCGCGCTTGTCCTCGAATACTTCGGCCTGCGACCTTTATGGCTTCATCACCACTTCGATGATCGGCTTTGCGTTTGTGTGTGCGCGAAGGTTTCGCCGCTTCATACGCCTTAATCACCATGCGTTTGTGTTGTCGTCGCATCGCCCAGGTGGGTGAAACCGCAAGCGCAAAGCGATCAATCACATTCATTAAGAAAACCTCACAAGCGAACCCATCCGCCCTTTACCTTTAACGTGTTTGAGTCTCAGCTCTAATGCGACACGACCTGCTCGAATTTCACTTAAGTCTTCAAGCTTCATCGTGCGACCTTGGAAACTGATTTCCTTACCCGCAAGCACATCGCGTTCGGCTTGTAGGTATCGTGCGATCATGTCTCTGATTTCTGTTTCATTCATAACCATCCACCCCTTGAATTTATCCAACGGTTGTTTGTTGCTTGTTGTCGTTGCTCACGTTTCACTTGCGCTTTCTCTTGCCGTTCTTCTGGTGTGGCATCAAGATTTGCAAGAAGGCGCTCAAGATTCGGTTGCCAAATATAAAGCCCTGCAAGCGCGTAGTTTTCGAGATCGAGCGCTTCATTACGCGCACGCTTTTTAATCCACTCCGATCGAACCTTGCCTTTTGAAAAGCGTGTCACACGTTTCTCAGAACAAAGCTGTAAAAAGTATTCCTCATCAAAACATGGATGCTTTGAGAAATGACAATAACCCGGTCCTGGCTCTTCTACTTTGAAACGGCGATAAATCAAATCCTTGCCTGCATCGACACCCACTGTAAACAGTCGAACGTTGTACTTATTGTTTCGACTGCCACGATTGACCAGCGGAATACCATCACCACCCTTACCCTTGATGGCGTAAACGCGTTGGCCTTCTCGCGGCTTTACAAACTTATAAACATGATCGGTGAATGCGCCCGAGTCGATAACTGTACAACCGATAGAAAGGATGGCACCGGTTGCGTGTCGAAAGGTTTGATTAATTTCCTTATCAAACTCGTCCCAAAGTTTTTGCGTCGTAGGATCGCCGCGTAATGTTTTAAAATAAATGTCCCAGTTTTCCTCACCGGGGCCAAATGCTTTGACTTTGTATTCGATCCGATCTTGCTGAACATCTGCAGAAAGGATCAGCGCACAAGCGCCTTCAGGGATCTCATGTTCAAAAGTTTCACGTCGATTCATGAGCGTTTGATGATCGGTGGTTTCGCCTTCTTCTTCCCACGTTTCAGCAAGCGAGACATTCACGAAGGTTTGTAGATCACCAGTCGATTTTTTATCGAGAAATGATTGAACAATATCAGCCAATCGTCGGAACATACTGCACATTTCGGGCAGGTGATAACTTGCATGACCTTTGAACGGTTTTGCAGCGATCCATTCGCCATTACGTATAGCGGCGTAACGTTCGGCATCGTTCCAACCCACGCCACAATGTTCGCAAACGTACACAGCCGTTTCGGGTAAGTGTTCGCCGCTCTCCTCTTTTTGCCAGTTCACTTGTGACCACTTGAGGTATTGCTTTTCATTGCAATGGGGACACTCGCAGTGCCATCGGCGTTGATCACCGGAATCAAAAGCGCTTTCAATCGCGCTATAACCTTTGAGTGTTGGCGTTGACGTTTCAAACAACAAACGATCATCACCGAAGGTTGCGGAACGTTGAAACAACAGGCCAATAGCATTACCTTCTTCGGTGCGTTCGTAACCGTCGATTTCATCGGGAAAGATTTTCGGTGCGCTACGACCTCGCATAGTTTTGGGCGAACCGGCCCAGGCGAACATTAAAAAGCCACCGGGGTATTGTTTCATGCGTTGGTTATTGACACCGTCGCGCCCACGAGCGGCAGCGATCTTGGTTTTTAAGCTTGGTGTGGTATCGACCATTGGATCAAACTTGGCACTTAACCAAGTTTGCAAGTCGCCCTGACTAGGCTGCATGTGCATGATCGATTGCGGGTTGTGATCGATGTAATACCCCATACCCATCAACTGCACTTGCGACTTACCCGTTTGCGCGCCCCACATTAAGGTAATGCGAATGCAATCGGGATGCTCCATCATGTCGAGCGGTTCAACTTGGTAAGGTGCGTTTCGGAAGCGAACAGGGCCAGGCGTTTTGTTTCCAGTTGGGATCCGGCATTTTTTTTCAGCCCATTCCGAAGGCTTTAATTTTTCGGGCGGTTTTAAATGTTGAAGTGATCGTTTTAAAGTTAACTTTACACCATCAATATTCCTCAGACTCGCTTTCTGCGTCGTCGAATTCGTCACATCCGTCATAGTTGTCGGCAATAACTTCTAATGCCTGATCAATTTCATCTTGTATGATTTCTTTAATATCTCGTTCTCGATTCAAACCAATAACGCCGCGCGAAGCTCTATCCGCAACTTGTCTTAAGCGTGAACGTAGCTCAATAAGTAGACCGCTCCATTGCCGTTCAACTTCCGACAGCTCGGCAACTTCTCCTTTCTTTTTTCTTAGATCAATTTCAGCACCTTCCGTTTCTGCACGTAGCTTTCGTGTGTACAACGTATCCTTGTCTGCGGTTTCAACATCGCCAACCGCTCCAAACACCGCTTGCTCTTTTTCCCAGGCTAAAACTTCGACCGTTTCGAACACCCATTCTTTGCCCCGACTTCCTTTTGAAACAAAGGGCATTCCTGCTTTTACTTTTACATTTATCGTAGGCAACGAAACACCCAGCAAAGCCGCTAGGTCACTGCGATTGACTTTCATTTGGATAACCTGAGAAGAAAACAAAAAAACTGATTTGAAAGGCCACGCACAAAGGAAACGCCGCGAGGCCACGCACCCCCAATGTCAAGCTTTAAAAGTACCTTTTTTTAAATTATTTTTGCGTACTTGAACTTGACAGTTCTAAAATTATTTAGACTTAACTCGGATTAATTTTTTGATCGCACGATTGAACTCGATTGGCATTCGCTCTGCAGCTTTACTGCGCATGATCACGCGTATTTCTTCGTCATTAAATATCCTTCTTATTGAAGGCCCTGCTTTAGACTCAAGCTTATTATTCTTTCGAGATACTACAATCGGCCCATTACGACTATTAACAATAAAGGTGTGTTTATAAACTTTACGCTCACCCCACGCCTTAGCAACCACACCTTGCGCACGATATTGACCTTTACGTTTACCGGTTTTAATCCGCTTATTGAAATAACCTGGTCTGCGCTGACTTTTTGGAACAGAGGCAATCAAGTTATAGGCGCGACCGGTCTTAGCATCCAATATTGCTGCTTTATCAAAACGATTGGTTGGACGTTCAATCAATCGCTCTTTAACCGTTTTCTGAAGCATTCCAGACTCTTTCGCTATTGCCTTTTGAGCTGCAACACGCACACTGGAAAGCGTTTTATTTTGAGCAATTTTAATCGCTTCGGGTATGGCGAGTTTTTGCAACTGCGTTAAATCTTTCACACAGTCTCTTAAATCGTGCTCTATGGAAAAGCTCACATTATTCAACCAGAATTTCAATCTTGTTTTTGGTATTAGGACTGGCAATTACTTGCCCGTTTGGATGCTCAGGATCATAAGATGTTAAGCGAAGATAATGCAGGCCCGGTGTAAAACCCGCACTACCTAAACGCAATTTAATAACTCCGTTTGCATCACCAGTAATTGCACCTGTTGCCACTTGCGTATCCAGCGTGATGTTGTTTGCTTCGCAGGTCCAACGCGTCACACTCGACCAATCAACAGGCGTTCCATTGTTCGTTACCAGAATTTCAATTTCGTTATCGCGCCCGTTGAATACTCGTTCTAATAAGTTAGGCATCGCTGAGCACTAAATCAGAATCGGTCAGTGTGTAAGTCCCATCAGAGCCGAAAGTTTCAGGCGTTGCCAATTGGCGTGAGCCTCGAAACGTTGTATTCGCCCAAAACGAAACCCACGCAACAGTTGCACTACCAGGAACGTTAAACGCGGGTTGATTGCTGGAATCTCTTGCACCATTTGTTGCGGCTGAAAAAGTAATGGTTTGACGTGCGTAGCTACCACCAGAAATTTCGTTGTCCGTTCCAACAGCGCCTGGGTCGCCCGAATGTAATGCAACGGAATTAATATCAAGTGCATCCAACATTAAATTTTTTGCAGAAGTGGATAATGGCATTTTCAAATCCTAAAGTTTTACTAAAGTGAATTCATCAGACAGCGACTGAAAGCTAAAGCCACTCAATCCAAACAGTGTTAAATCATCGCTATCTAATGTGGGTAACGTCTTTGCGTTTTCAACAAGAAGCCATTGAATGGTTACAGAAAGTGTTGCTGTGCCAATCGAAGATTTAGTTCCCAGCGCGGTAATCGAGGGCACACTCAATAAGCCTACATTCACATTACTTGGCTTTTCTCCAACAAGACTGATCGAAGCCTTAACAGAAATGCTTTCGTTGCTGTAGACGTGTTTTTCGCCCAATACGGTGCCGGATGTTGGAACGCTCAGCTCAAGAGTGTGCGCGATGTGTTTTTGACTTAACGCACTGACATTGACGACCGCTTGAGCTGTGGCAGACGAAATAGCCGCCTTGCGTCCAACTCCGGAAACCGATGAAGTGGTAGAAAGTGTTGCAAAATCATCTGACTGTTTTTGACCGGTTGGATTAACTTCACTTGTCGCGGATAGATTGGCAGTACCACTGGCCTCCGTAGACGCACCACCAGCTTGACGTACTTCAAGGCCGCAATAAATCCCCGTGTTGTATTTAAAGGGAATGGCATACTCAAACGATGTCACACCGGGTGATGTGTAGCGCGAATACAAATTCGCTTTGTAATTCACCGGATTTGGATTGAGTATTTCCGTTGCAGGTGTCACTGTTGAACATTCACCACCCTCAATGCCAATCACAAAAAGAGTTTCGTTGGCAGTATTCGCTAAGTCAGCCAGTGCAATGAATTCACTGCGCGGCTCAGGGTTGGAACCACTGCCGGAATGCACTCCAAAAATGATTTGCTCAAAAGGATGGTTAGCATCAGCGCCTGTAACGCGAAACAACTGACCACCCGCTTTGGGTGAAGCGCCGCCAAAGGTGACCGTGACCACTTCCGACGTTAAATCATTCGAAGCCACCGCGTACCAAAAATAACAGCCGTGTTGATTTCCGATTTCAACAAAACTTAAATTTGGGCTGGTACATGTGGCCGAACCACCGTTGTCCATTTTCGTTGCGGCAACAACGACATCGCCCTTGGTTAAATTCACTGCATCAAACGAGCGCGATGCAGCATACTGCGAAAACCACGACTGAATGGGTGTGATGTTTGCCATCAATTAACGCTCTTGTTGTTCGCGCCAATGCGCTAACGCTTTAACTTGTGCGGAACAAATCGCGTGTGCTTTTTCAAGTGCGACAGCGTAATCCACCAAGTCACGATTGCGTCGTCCGTCAAAGCGAACCGTTTCACAATTTTGGATCAATGCTTTCGGTGGCAGGACCATCACGCGCTTGGTGACTGTGATCGTTTTCGGCGTGAATGAGCAGCCGCCTAACATCAGCAGGAATGGCAGTATCAGCCCACGCTTGAGTGATTTGATTGTGTTCATAGATTTGCGTTAACTCGTGTTGTAATTGACGGGCTTGACTGTGCGCTCGTTGTTTGGCTTCGTTAACTTGTGTAATGGTTTGCTCAGCCAACACGGCATCAAAGCGAAGTTTACCGATGGTTTCCGACTGTTCGTTGATCACCCCTTGTAAAACATCCACCTGCAAGGCGTGATCCTGTTCCATCACTGCAATGTGTGCTTTCGCTTCGTCAAACTTTTCCCAAGTGACGTACAAAGCGATTGCCAGTAAGGCAATTACAGCTATGGGATTTTTTAAGCGTGACAACATCGAAAATAGAAAACTCATAGAACTAACTCGTAGTGTGGTAAATCGTTAAAACGTTGGTCGCTTGTGTCTCCGTCACCGTCCCAATCGCCGCCCCATCGCAGCTTTACCCCTAGCCGCTCCGCCTCTTCCAACACAATGGCCGCAAAGTCTTTAAAGCGCTGTTTGTCTTGCCAAGGAATGCCATGCCGTTTCGAACAATAGGGCGCGGCATCGACCGCAAGCGATGGAAACGTGTTGTGTTTAGAGTTCGGCCAGCGCACTTTTGATTTGCCTGCATGAAACACTGCGTTTTGCTCTAGCTCGCTTCGATGGCCACACACAATCGTGCAATCCACACGCTCAATCACTGCGTTGAACACCCTTTGCAAATCGTCATGCGCAGTCGCCAATCGCGCTTTCGATGTCGTTCCAAATTGAAAACTCACTTACCCAACCTCTGCTCAATCAATCGTAAAAACACGGCAATCATTTTGCCGCCTTGATGCCCCGACACGCCCACCACACACGCCGTCCACATTTCACTCACGCCCATTGCCTGACACGCAAAATACGCCAGCATTCCCACAAACGCGCTGGTAAACAATTCGGCAGTCAACTCAAACCAAACCTTCGCCTTTCGCCAATTCACCACGTCTGTGTTGAATACCTTGTCACGTAAAAATTTCACAACGCCGCCAAGAACGGCAAGTGCGATCCAACCGACAAGTTCAAGCACATTCAAATTATTCGGATCATTTGTGGGCATAAGAAATCTCAGGCAATAAAAAACCGACTGCGAGAAAATCCCGAGTCGGTTAAGGGGAGAAAAAATTTCAGACACAAAAAAACCGAAGTTTTTACACTTCGGTTTCTCTGGTTGGCATTCGCGCCAGTATGGGGAAATTATACCGAATCACAGGGTTATTGCAAGCGGGTAACAGTAGTACACTATAGGTAACACAATGACTCTCGATTGCCTTGTTTCGCATGCTTAACCACATGAAAAACACGGTTCAACAATTTGTCATCCAGCGCAATAAATCGTTCGATGTGTGTTTCGTAATCCGATTGATAATTTTTGCAAAAATTATCGATTGAAACGTCCGTTGCCTTTGACACATCGCTTGGTTTGTATTTGCGCCGTTCGTGATCAGAACGCGCCAACGCTCGAGCATCTTCCAATGCTAACGTATTCAGTGCCATGCGTTGCAAAAGCGATTTTGGATTGTTGATGTTTACCGCTTTGAAGCGTTGCCACTGTTGCCACCCTCTTCGATTCAATACCCAGTGGTGCTGCTCATAGCTCACTGGACCATACACGTACCACGCCCATGCTCGAAGTGGCCGTTCCTGTTTTTCAACCAGTGAAATAATTTGCGCCGCTTCCACACAGTCACAAACAATTTGATTGATATTTTTCGCTGGACGCGTTTCTTTCGGTCCACGTTTCGATTGATAAATCGATGGTTCAAGCGCACCACTTTTGTGTGCAATAGTAAGCGCCTGCGTTAACACTTCGCGTTCGTTTGTCCACTTCATTGGAACCCCTTAAATTCTTCGATAAACACTTCAACACGAGGTCGATGCGGATCAACCGGACCACGTGCAAATCCATGAAAGTCAATTTGACTGTCGTCGTTGA
>NZ_JBUZOU010000032.1:0-16350 GCF_055326765.1 Pleionea sp. WD8-19
TGGCTCTGGAATGTATTCGTCCAGGGCTTTTGACAGCTCGATGATTTTTTCTTCGTAAGCTGCATCACCTTCCAGTGCTTTCAGTGCAGAACCACGGATAACGGGTGTGTCATCGCCAGGGAACTCGTATGCGTCTAACAACTCACGCACTTCCATTTCTACCAGCTCTAACAGCTCTTCGTCATCAACCATGTCGCATTTGTTCAAGAATACGATGATTTTTGGTACACCTACCTGACGAGACAACAGGATGTGCTCTCGAGTTTGAGGCATTGGGCCATCCGCTGCAGATACAACCAGAATCGCACCGTCCATTTGCGCCGCACCGGTGATCATGTTTTTCACATAATCGGCGTGTCCAGGGCAGTCTACGTGTGCGTAGTGACGGCCTTCGGTTTCGTATTCCACGTGTGACGTTGCGATGGTGATACCACGCTCTTTCTCTTCTGGCGCATTGTCGATTTCATCGAAAGCACGAGCCGCACCACCGAAAGTTTTGGAAAGAACGGTACACATTGCCGCAGTCAGCGTGGTTTTACCGTGGTCAACGTGGCCAATGGTTCCCACGTTTACGTGGGGTTTCGTACGTTCAAATTTTTCTTTAGACATGAGATTTACCTCTGTGTGTTTTTTATAAAGTAAAAATTAACCATTAATGATGGAATCAGCGATGTTCGTTGGAGCTTCAGCGTATTTAGTGAACTCCATGGAATAACTGGCGCGCCCTTGTGTCGCACTACGCAAATCGGTTGCGTACCCAAACATTTCAGAAAGCGGAACTTCTGCGCGAATAATTTTCACGCCACCAGAACCATCTTCCATACCTTGAACCATGCCTCGTCGACGATTTAAGTCGCCCATCACATCGCCCATATAATCTTCGGGAGTCACGACTTCAACTTTCATGATCGGTTCAAGTAGAGCAGGCTTCGCTTTAAGTGCTCCAGCTCTAAATCCCATTGAGCCGGCAATTTTAAAAGCCATTTCGCTGGAATCGACGTCATGGTAGGAACCATCAAAAAGAGTGACCTTAACATCCAACACGGGAAAACCGGCCAGAACCCCATTTTGCATTTGCTCCTGAATACCTTTGTCTACCGCAGGAATGTATTCCTTTGGTACCGCACCACCGACAATTTCGCTGACGAACTGATATCCGAATCCGGGTTCCTGCGGCTCGATACGTAACCACACATGTCCGTATTGGCCACGACCACCCGACTGGCGAACAAATTTCCCTTCTTGTTCAACGGCTTCGCGTAAACACTCTCGATAAGCCACTTGTGGCTTACCAATGTTGGCTTCCACATTAAACTCACGCTTCATACGATCAACAATGATATCAAGGTGCAGCTCTCCCATTCCTGAGATAATGGTTTGCCCTGATTCTTCGTTGGTTTCCACGTGAAATGAAGGATCTTCTTGCGCTAATTTACTGAGCGCCAGCGACATCTTGTCTTGATCAGCAATCGTTTTTGGTTCGACAGCTACAGAAATAACAGGCTCAGGAAACTCCATTCGCTCCAGAATGATTTTGTGCTCGATATCACACAAGGTTTCACCAGTCGTCACATCTTTTAAGCCAATACCCGCTGCAATGTCACCGGCTAAAACCTCTTTCACCTCTTCTCGGCTGTTAGAGTGCATTTGTACAATTCGCCCAATGCGCTCTTTTTTTTCTTTCACCGGGTTATAAACCTGATCGCCCGATTTTAAAATTCCCGAGTAAACACGGAAAAAAGTCAGCGTGCCGACAAAAGGATCCGTTGCGATTTTAAACGCTAAAGCTGAGAAAGGAGCAGTGTCATCTGCAGGCCGCTCAGCTACGGTTTCATGATCTTCCAGAACCCCTTTAATGGGAGGTACATCCACTGGGGCAGGCATGTATTCAATGACGCCATCGAGTACCGCCTGCACGCCTTTGTTTTTAAAAGCACTACCGCACATAGCAACCACCAATTCGTTTGCTAATGTTTGTATACGCAGTCCTTTTTTGATATCCGCTTCTGGCAAATCACCTTCTTCAAGGTATTTATCCATCAATTCTTCGGAAGCTTCGGCTGCAGCTTCAACCATATGCCCACGCCATTCTTCGCTGATGCTTTGCATCGATGCCGGAATTTCACGATATTCGAAGGTCATGCCTTTATCGTTTTCATTCCAATAAATGGCTTTCATTTTGATAAGATCGATAACACCTTCAAACTCATCTTCGGCACCAATAGGCAATTGCACAGGTACTGGACGAGCGCCAAGCCGATTTTTGATCTGATCAACTACGCGAAGAAAGTCGGCTCCAGCTCGATCCATTTTATTCACGAACACCATGCGCGGAACATGATATTTATTAGCTTGGCGCCAAACAGTCTCTGATTGAGGTTCAACGCCTGAGGCGCCACAAAACACCACTACGGCACCGTCAAGCACCCGCAAAGATCGCTCTACCTCAATCGTAAAGTCGACGTGTCCGGGCGTATCGATAATGTTGATTCGGTGTTCGGGAAATTGTGCATCCATACCACGCCAGAACGTGGTAGTAGCCGCAGAGGTAATGGTGATACCACGTTCCTGCTCTTGTTCCATCCAGTCCATGGTGGCAGCGCCATCATGGACTTCACCGATCTTATGTGAAAGACCCGTATAGAACAGAACCCGTTCCGTGGTGGTCGTCTTGCCAGCATCAACGTGTGCACAAATACCGATGTTTCGATATCGCTCAATAGGAGTTTTACGTGCCACGATTATAACCTCTTGGTTTGATTCAGCTTGCTTGAAGCAAACGCTTTAATCATTCCTTCGACTCCAGACAACTTACCAGCGGTAATGAGCAAAGGCTTTGTTTGCTTCAGCCATACGATGTACATCTTCACGCTTCTTCACCGCCGAACCACGATTTTCCATCGCATCCAGAAGCTCATGCGCTAAACGCTCTCTCATAGACTTTTCACCACGCTTACGTGATGCTTCTACCAACCAACGCATTGCTAATGCCGTTTGACGAGCTGGACGTACTTCAACCGGCACCTGGTAAGTAGAACCACCTACACGGCGTGATTTAACTTCAACTAAAGGACGGATTTTATCCAATCCTTCTTCAAAAGCAGGTAATGCTTCTGCGCCTTTCTTTTCAGCAATAATATCCAACGCGCCATAAACGATTTTTTCAGCAACAGATTTCTTGCCGTCAACCATTACTACGTTGATAAATTTTGCTAATAAAGTCGATCCGAATTTGGGATCAGGAAGGATCTCGCGTGCAGCGATAACGCGTCTTCTTGGCATCTTATGTGCTCCTTCAGGTTAATCCGGGACTACTTCGATAGATCTCGTTTGAGCCCGGCCTTACTCACATTCGAACAAATTGTAAGAATGGAATGTTATTTACTGACTGGCCAAATTATAGGAGTTGCTTTCAAATGACTCCAAATTCGCCTGCCATCATTTTTCATAGCATCCGTAATGCAAGCATTACTTAGGACGTTTTGCTCCATATTTAGAGCGGCCTTGTTTACGGTCTTTAACCCCTGCAAGGTCAAGTGTTCCGCGTACACAGTGATAACGAACACCCGGTAAGTCTTTAACACGACCACCACGGATCATTACAACGCTGTGTTCCTGCAAATTGTGGCCTTCACCGCCGATATAAGAGGTTACTTCGAATCCGTTAGTTAAACGAACACGAGCAACTTTTCGCAGTGCCGAATTTGGTTTTTTCGGAGTAGTCGTGTAAACACGAGTACAAACACCACGCTTCTGCGGGCAAGCTTCAAGTGCAGGTACGTTACTTTTCTTGATAACCTTTTTGCGAGGTTTACGTACCAGCTGATTAATAGTTGCCATTAATTAAACTCCAGCTCCTAGATTTAAAAAACTAGACATCAAAAAGACGAGACTCAAATACGTCGCCTAGCCTTTGAGGGCGGGCATTGTATAGAGCACACCTATTGCTGTCAAGGCGATCAGGTTGTTTTCTGACCGCTACTGTTTGCTGCCGGAGCTAGCTCCGGCAGCACCTTTCGAGAAGGCTTAGATATCAGAGTCGTTACCGCTGAGCGCTTCAGTCAGTGCTTTTTCCGCATCGGAAGCAGACACAGGAGACTGAGCGTCTTCGCTAACTTGTTGCTGATATTTGGTTCGGCGCTCCTGGTGATAACTTAATCCAGTTCCCGCCGGAATCAATCGACCAACGATTACGTTTTCTTTCAGGCCACGTAAATCATCGATCTTGCCACTCACCGCCGCTTCTGTCAGAACGCGAGTGGTCTCCTGGAACGAGGCTGCAGAAATGAAGGACTCGGTTGCTAATGAAGCTTTAGTGATACCCATCAAGTCACGCATGAACTTAGCAGGCTCTTTACCTTCAGCTTCCAACGCATCATTGGCTTCCAGCACTCGAACATATTCGATTTGCTCTCCTTGTAAGAAGCGACTGTCACCCGGATCCGTGATAGTACACTTACGAAGCATCTGACGTATGATAACTTCGATATGCTTGTCGTTGATGCCTACACCTTGCAGTCGGTAAACATCTTGCACTTCGTTGACAATGTAGTTTGCGACAGCATGAATTCCCTTCAATCGAAGTATGTCATGTGGATTATCAGCCCCGTCCGAAACAACCTCGCCTTTTTCCACTTTCTCACCTTCAAACACGTTGAGGTGACGCCATTTAGGGATCAGCTCTTCGTAAGGCTCGCCTTCTTGCGGAGTAATCACCAGTCGACGTTTACCTTTAGTTTCTTTACCGAAACTTACAGTCCCTGAGATTTCTGCCAAAATGGCTGGCTCTTTTGGTTTTCGTGCTTCGAATAAGTCGGCTACACGTGGTAAACCACCGGTAATATCTTTGGTTTTCGAGCTTTCCTGAGGAATACGGGCAATTGCATCACCGATCCCTACTTCAGCGCCATCTTCTAAGTTCACAATGGCGTTAGGTGGTAACAAATACTGCGCAGGAATATCGGTACCTGCCAAGTTCATTTCATTGCCGTCCGCATCGATCAGGTAAATCATCGGCTTTAAGTCGGTTCCTTTACCACGCGCTTTCGACTCAGTAATAACGATAGAACTCAAACCTGTCAGTTCGTCGGTTTGGCGATCCATATTGACGCCTTCTACCAAGTCTTTGAATTTAATTTTACCTGCCAGCTCTGTGATGATGGGGTGCGTGTGAGGATCCCAATTAGCGACCACCTCGCCACCGTTCACTTTTTTCCCTTCATTGTGTTCAAGTACTGCACCATAAGGAACTTTATAACGCTCTCGCTCACGACCGAACTCATCGATCAAAGTAATTTCTGCCGAACGAGACACGATCACCTGCTTTCCATCGTTTCGTGTTACGGTTTTAGCTGTACGCAGCTTTAACACGCCATCGTTTTTAACCTGAACATTGTTTTCCGCAGATTGACGAGACGCAGCTCCACCGATGTGGAATGTACGCATGGTCAACTGAGTTCCTGGCTCTCCGATGGACTGTGCAGCAATAACACCAACCGATTCACCATGATTGATTAGGTGGCCTCGAGCCAAGTCTCGTCCGTAACACATAGAGCAGACTCCGTAACGTGTATCACAGGTAATAACCGAACGTACTTTTACCTGATCAACACTGTGCTCTTCCAGCTTTTCTACCCAAGCTTCGTCCAAAAGAGTGTTCGCTTCACATAAAATGTCGTCGGTACCTGGAATATACACGTGATCGGCGGTTACACGACCAAGCACTCGCTCTCTCAATGGCTCAACGACATCCCCACCTTCAATCAAAGGTTTCATGTCGACACCGTCTTGGGTTCCACAATCTTCGCTGGTGATGACCAAATCTTGCGCTACATCAACCAATCGTCGAGTCAAGTATCCGGAGTTGGCGGTTTTTAGTGCGGTATCGGCCAGACCTTTACGCGCTCCATGGGTTGAGATGAAGTATTCAAGAACGTTTAGACCTTCACGGAAATTCGCCTTAATCGGGCTTTCGATGATAGAACCGTCGGGTTTCGCCATCAGACCACGCATTCCTGCTAACTGACGAATCTGTGCGGCACTACCCCGAGCGCCCGAATCAGCCATCATAAAAATAGAGTTGAATGAAGGCTGCTCAACGATGTTCCCTTCCGCGTCTTCAACTTTGTCAACCGCAAGGTTATCCATCATCGCTTTCGCGACTTGTTCGTTGGTGTGCGACCAGATGTCAACAACCTTGTTGTAACGCTCACCTTGAGTTACCAAACCAGAAGCGTATTGGTCTTCGATTTCACGAACTTCCGCTTCTGCCTTGGCAATAATGTCAACTTTAACTGTGGGAACTTCCATATCATTGATACCCACAGAGGCACCGGATTTAGTCGCATACTTGTAACCGGTATACATCAACTGATCGGCGAAAATAACGGTAGTTTTCAACCCCAACTGACGATAGCAAGCATTCACAAGGCGCGAAATGGTCTTTTTGGTCATTGAGCGATTAATGAGATCGAACGGTAAGCCCGCTGGAACGATTTCCCATAAAAGCGCACGACCAACCGTTGTTTCTACCAGTTTGTTAACCGTTGTTTTCACACCATCATCATCAATGGTGGTTTCGTTTAAACGGACTTTGATACGCGCATGCAATTCTGCTGCGCCATTAGCGTAGGCACGCAAGACTTCCGCGGTATCCGCAAAGACCATATTTTCGCCTTTCACGTTCACCCGGTCGCGTGTCATGAAGTAAAGCCCCAATACAACATCTTGCGTAGGAACGATGATCGGCTCACCGTTGGCAGGTGATAGAATATTATTGGTGGACATCATCAGCGCGCGCGCTTCTAACTGCGCTTCAATGGTCAGCGGTACGTGCACCGCCATTTGGTCCCCGTCGAAATCCGCATTGTAGGCCACACACACCAATGGGTGTAATTGAATCGCTTTACCTTCAATCAAAACCGGCTCGAACGCCTGAATACCGAGTCTGTGAAGAGTTGGCGCCCGGTTTAACATCACCGGATGCTCTCGAATTACTTCCTCAAGAATGTCCCAAACTACGGCTTCTTCTCGTTCGACCATTTTCTTAGCCGCTTTAATGGTCGTGGCTAAACCACGTAATTCCAGCTTGCCAAAAATGAATGGTTTAAACAGTTCCAATGCCATTTTTTTCGGTAGTCCGCACTGATGCAATTTCAGTGTCGGACCAACCACGATCACCGAACGACCGGAGTAATCCACACGCTTACCCAGTAGATTCTGACGGAAACGACCTTGTTTCCCCTTGATCATATCGGCTAAAGATTTCAGCGGTCGTTTGTTAGAACCGGTAATGGCACGTCCGCGACGACCGTTATCCAGTAACGCATCAACCGCCTCTTGTAGCATACGCTTTTCATTACGTACGATAATGTCGGGAGCGTTCAGATCCAACAGGCGTTTCAAACGGTTGTTACGGTTGATAACGCGACGATACAAATCGTTCAGATCGGACGTGGCGAAGCGCCCACCTTCCAAAGGCACCAAAGGACGTAGATCCGGTGGTAATACCGGTAATACCGTCATGATCATCCACTGCGGATTGTTGCCCGAATCAATAAAGGCTTCCAACAACTTAAGACGTTTACCCAACTTTTTCAGCTTGGTTTCGGAGTTGGTATTCGGAATTTCTTCGCGGATCGAAGCGGCTTCTTCTTCCAGATTGATCGCTGACAACAGCTCCTGAACCGCTTCGGCCCCCATTTTCGCTTCAAATTCGTCGCCAAATTCTTCCAGAGCATCCAGGTAAGCTTCTTCGGTCAATAACTGACCACGCTCCAGTGTAGTCATACCTGGCTCGATCACCACGAAGGCTTCGAAATAAAGCACGCGCTCGATATCACGCAGCGTCATATCCAGCAACAAGCCGATACGAGAAGGTAAAGACTTCAGGAACCAGATATGAGCGACCGGACAAGCCAGTTCGATGTGCCCCATGCGATCACGACGTACTTTGGCTAAAGTTACTTCAACACCACATTTTTCACAGATCACGCCTCGGTGTTTCATGCGCTTGTATTTACCACACAAGCACTCATAATCTTTTACCGGACCAAAAATTTTTGCACAGAACAATCCATCCCGCTCTGGCTTAAAAGTTCGGTAGTTAATGGTTTCCGGTTTTTTAACTTCACCGAAAGACCAGCTTCGGATCATTTCCGGAGACGCGAGACCGATTCGAATACGGTCAAATTCTTGAGTTTGATTTTGCTGTTTAATGAAATTCAGTAAGTCTTTCAAAGCAATTCTCCTTTAGGGAGTTAATGTCGCCAAGAGTTCGTGTTAGAGCCGTAAAAACGGCTCCGTCATGCTACAAACTCCCTATTCAACCTCTAGCTCAATGTCGATACCCAAAGAGCGAATTTCCTTCACCAGTACGTTGAAGGACTCCGGCATTCCCGGCTCCATGCGATGGTCGCCGTCTACAATATTTTTGTACATACGAGTACGACCATTCACGTCATCTGACTTCACTGTCAACATTTCTTGCAGTGTATATGCGGCACCATAAGCTTCTAAGGCCCACACCTCCATCTCACCGAAACGCTGACCACCAAATTGGGCTTTACCACCCAGCGGCTGTTGAGTTACCAGACTGTAAGAGCCAGTAGAACGCGCATGCATTTTGTCATCAACCAAGTGATTCAGTTTAAGCATATACATGTAGCCGACGGTTACCGGCCGGTCAAACTGATCGCCGGTGCGTCCATCGTAAAGTATCGATTGTCCAGAAGACGGTAGATCAGCAACTTCAAGCATGTGCTTAATTTCTGACTCTTTGGCGCCATCGAATACTGGCGTAGCCATAGGCACACCACCTTTCAGGTTGTTAGCCAAAGTCATGATTTCTTTGTCTGACATGGCATCCAAATCTACGGTTTGCTCCTCGCGATGGTTGTAAACTTGATGCAAAAACTCTCGTACTTTCGCAACTTCAGCTTTCTCTTGCAACAAGGCGCCCACTTTGTGACCCAGTCCCTTAGCAGCCCAGCCCAAATGGGTTTCCAATATCTGACCTATATTCATCCGCGATGGAACCCCAAGCGGATTCAACACGATATCGACGGGTTCACCGTTTTCGCGGTATGGCATGTCTTCTACCGGAACAATATTGGAAATGACCCCTTTGTTACCGTGACGACCGGCCATTTTGTCTCCGGGTTGAATACGTCGCTTCACCGCCATGTAAACTTTAACGATCTTCAACACACCAGGAGCTAAATCATCTCCTTGGGTGATCTTCATGCGCTTAACTTCGAGCTTTTTATCAAACTCTTTGCGCTGTTCATCGAGATAGCGGCTCAGCTCTTCCAATTGTTGCTGCTTAGTTTCATCTCGAACTTGAATTTCCATCCATTGCGAAGGAGGCAGTTCTTGCAAGTATTCAGCTGTAATTTCGCTGCCTTTTTTAATGCGATTTGGTCCTTTTTCAACCACGCTGCCGACTAATAACGCGTAAGCACGTTGATGGATATTGCCTTCTAAAATACGGAACTGGTCGTTTAAGTCCTTCTTCGCAGCTGCAATTTCACTATTTTCAATCTCAATAGCACGCGAGTCTTTCTCCACGCCATCGCGAGTAAAAACTTGAACGTCAATCACAGTTCCAACCGTGCCACTGGATACTCGCAAGGATGTATCTTTTACGTCACTCGCTTTCTCGCCGAAAATAGCACGCAGTAACTTTTCTTCCGGTGTCAGCTGTGTCTCTCCTTTTGGTGTTACTTTACCTACCAAAATATCACCGGGTTTTACTTCTGCTCCAATATAGACGATACCGGCTTCATCCAGTTTAGAAAGTGCACTCTCACCGACGTTTGGAATGTCGGCTGTAATTTCCTCTGGCCCCAACTTTGTATCACGAGCAATACAGGTCAGCTCTTGTATATGAATGCTAGTAAAACGATCTTCTTCCACTACACGCTCTGAAATGAGGATGGAATCCTCAAAGTTGTAACCGTTCCAAGGCATGAACGCGACCAGCAAGTTTTGTCCCAAAGCCAACTCTCCTAAGTCGGTTGAAGGACCGTCAGCCAAAACATCACCCCGTTCAACAATATCCCCTGGTTTAACGATTGGGCGTTGATTGATACAAGTATTTTGGTTGGAACGCGTGTACTTGGTCAGGTTATAAATATCTACCCCAGCATCGTCGGTAGTTGTCTCGTCTTCATGTACACGCACGACTATACGCGACGCATCAACCGAGTCGATGATTCCACCTCGATTAGCTTTAACCGTTACTCCAGAGTCTACCGCTACGGTTCGTTCCATGCCGGTGCCAACCAGTGGTTTTTCTGCACGCAGCGTTGGAACGGCTTGTCTTTGCATGTTGGATCCCATCAATGCCCGGTTCGCGTCATCGTGCTCTAGGAATGGGATCATCGACGCAGCAACTGAAACGATCTGTTGGGGAGAAACGTCCATATACTCGACACGATCTGCTGTTGTCAGGGTAAACTCCCCCTGGTGCCGACATGGGACTAGGTCATCGACCAATTGATGGTTAGCATCCATCTGTGCGTTTGCTTGCGCGATGACAAACTTACCTTCGTCGATTGCGGAAAGAAAATCAATTTCTTCGGTCGCTTTTCCGTCGACAACACGGCGATAAGGGCTCTCTAGGAAACCGTAATCGTTCGTTCTCGCATAACAGGCCAACGAGTTAATCAAACCAATGTTCGGCCCCTCAGGAGTTTCAATTGGACAAACACGGCCGTAGTGGGTTGGATGCACGTCTCGCACCTCAAAACCAGCGCGTTCGCGAGTTAAACCACCTGGCCCTAAAGCAGACACACGTCGTTTATGCGTTACTTCAGACAATGGATTATTTTGGTCCATAAACTGAGATAACTGAGAGGAGCCAAAAAATTCTTTTATCGCTGCTGAAACAGGTTTAGCATTGATCAAATCCTGTGGCATCAGATTTTCAGACTCTGCTTGAGACAAACGCTCCTTAACCGCTCTTTCGACACGAACCAAACCAACACGGAATTGGTTTTCTGCCATCTCACCAACACTACGGATACGGCGATTACCCAAGTGATCAATATCGTCCACCACTCCGATACCGTTTCGAATATCAACTAAGGTTTTCAACACTTCAACAATGTCAGACTCGTCTTTATAAGACTCATTCAAGCCCTTAGAGAACTCATCTTTCAGTTGCCCGAAATATTTTCCATCATATAGAACACCAGGCCCTGTCAACTCATCACGATTAACACGACGATTGAACTTCATTCGACCAACGCCTGATAGGTCATAACGCTCTTCGGTAAAGAACAGGTTGTGGAACAAAGCTTCCGCAGCTTCTTTTGTTGGCGGTTCACCCGGGCGCATCATCCGATAAATTTCGACTAATGCATCAAGCGGCTCTCGTGTTGGGTCAACTCGCAAGGTATCAGAAATATAAGGGCCGCGATCCAAGTCGTTCGTATATAGTGTCTGGAACGTTGTAATGTTATTTTCCACCAAAGTCGCTAATAACTCTTCCGTAATTTCCGCATTGGCCTCAACGATCAACTCACCGGTTTCTTCATCAATGACATTGCGTGCTACGGCTTTACCAAGCAGAAAGTCAACCGGAACATCCAAATATTCCAAGCCAAGTTTTTCCATTTGCTTTATATGACGAACAGTAATACGTCGCCCTTCTTCAACGATTACTTTACCTTTCTTGTCTTTAATATCGAAACTTGGCGTCTCTCCGCGTAATCGCTCGGGAATCAGTTTCAACTTGGCGTTTCCTTCGCTATCCAACTCGATGGTATCGGTATCGAAAAAGATTTCGAGAATATCTTCGGTGTTGTATCCCAATGCGCGTAATAAAATCGTAGCGGGTAATTTACGACGACGATCGATTCGAACAAAGACCGAATCTTTTGGATCGAACTCAAAGTCTAACCATGAGCCACGGTAAGGGATAACACGCGCGTTATATAATAATTTACCCGAGGAATGTGTTTTGCCTTTGTCGGAATCAAAGAATACACCTGGAGAGCGATGCAACTGAGAAACGATAACACGCTCAGTACCATTGATAACGAAAGTGCCATTCTCGGTCATTAATGGCATTTCGCCCATATAAACTTCTTGCTCGCGAATGTCTTTTACAGCTCCGGTTTTTGACTCTTTATCGTAAATCACAAGGCGAATTTTCACTCGCAATGGCGCAGCATAAGTAACACCGCGTACTTGACATTCCTTAACGTCAAAAACTGGCTCACCCAGTCGGTAACTGACATACTCCAGTGCAGCGGAGCCAGAGTAAGAAACTATGGGAAAAACAGATTTAAACGCCTGATCCAGTCCGGAATTCTCGGTGTTACCGCTTTCGTTTAAAAACGAGCGATACGAGTCCAGCTGAATGGCAAGCAAATAAGGGACATCAAGTATTTTAGAACGAGTCCCGAAATCCTTACGGATCCGCTTTTTCTCTGTGTATGAATACGCCATCTGGGTTCCTCAGTTAGCTTTACGAGTAATACAAACAATCAACATTTGATACGGCGATGTCGACTGGGTAAATCAGGTTATACGCCTCTGGAAAATCGAAGCCCGTATCAACCCTTGGTATTTTGCCTTTTTTGAAACGGCAAAACGGCCGAGTGCAAAAACGCACTCAGCCGATATTTCGTTCGGCGAATTAACTCGCCGCAGCCAAACTTAAATTATTTAAGTTCGACTTCTGCACCAGCTTCTTCAAGCTGCTTTTTAAGCTCTTCAGCTTCTTCTTTAGAAGCGGCTTCTTTAACAGTTGCAGGCGCGCCTTCAACCATTTCTTTCGCTTCTTTAAGACCAAGACCAGTCGCGCCACGAACGGCTTTGATAACAGCAACTTTGTTGCTACCGAAGCTTTTCATAACTACGTCGAATTCAGTCTTTTCTTCAGCAGCTTCAGCAGGACCAGCGGCAGCTGGACCAGCCACAGCTACAGCTGCCGCTGCAGATACGCCGAATTTTTCTTCCATCGCTTCAACAAGCTCAACAACTTCCATTACGCTCATTTCAGCAATTGCATTTAAGATATCGTCTTTAGACAGAGCCATGACTCTTTCTCCTGGGTAAAATTAAAATTAAGTCTAAGTAATTCGAAATAACCGATGATTACGCCGCTGCTTTCTGATCTTTCACCGCTGCAATTACACGAGTAATACGCGATGGGAATTCGTTTAATGTACGAGCCAGTTTGGTAACCGGTCCGTTCATTACAAGCATCAGAGAAGCGATTGCTTCGTCTTTGGTTGGCAACTTAGAAACAGCTTCAAGCTGTTCCGCGCCGTGTAACTTGCCACCAATAGCAACGGAAGTTGCTACCAGCTTGTCAGTTTCTTTTGCAAAAGTGTTAATCAAACGAGCAGCCGCACCAGGCTCCTCTAAAGAAAATGCGCAAATTACCGGGCCAACTAAAGCGTCAGTCATGCAGGCGAACTCGGTACCTTCAACAGCACGTTTAGCTAACGTATTTCTGACAACTTTCAAATATACGTTGGCTTCACGGGCTTTTACACGCAATGCAGTCATCTGTTCAACTGTCATTCCGCGGTACTCGGCAGTCACAGCCGATAGTGCTTTAGAAGCAACTTCGTTAACTTCATGTACTATCGCTTTTTTGCCATCAAGTCCAAGTGCCACTTTCGTTCACCTCCAGTGTTTCCCGTTAAGTAAAAAAACACCTTACCTAACAGGGTTAACGTATTTCAGCCTTTATCTCTAAAAGCTGAAGTCGAATACGGTGAACCGTCCCAGGAAGTCTGAGTCGGGTTGCACCGTCTGCGCAGGCTGTTTTAAGAAACTGTGATCTACGAGTAAATCTGTTTCACCTACGGTCTTTGACGGTTTCCATTAACGGTAAGGACCATTACTGGAAACCCAAGCTCTGTCTCGCTCTCGCGAGTCAAAAGCTTAATCTCGAGAAATTTCGATCGAAGCTTGATCGATAGTTAAACCGGGCCCCATTGTTGAAGAAAGTGCAACTTTCTTCATATAGGTTCCTTTGGCAGAAGCAGGTTTCGCCTTTTTTAACGCATTAACCAGAGCGCCCAAGTTTTCCTTTAATGCTTGTGCATCAAAGGTGATTTTTCCGATACTGGCATGAATAATACCGTTTTTGTCTGCACGATATTGCACCTGACCAGCTTTTGCATTTTTCACTGCGGTTGCCACGTCTGGAGTCACAGTGCCTACCTTAGGGTTAGGCATTAATCCACGTGGGCCGAGGATTTGGCCTAATTGACCGACAACTCGCATTGCGTCGGGGCTGGCAATCACAACATCAAAGTTCAGGTTTCCTTTTTTCACTTCTTCAGCCAGATCGTCCATACCAACAATATCGGCACCGGCTTCTTTAGCCGCTTCAGCGTTAGGACCTTGAGTAAATACCGCAACACGAACGTCTTTACCAGTTCCGTTTGGAAGTACCGTTGCACCACGAACAACTTGGTCTGATTTGCGAGGGTCGATTCCAAGGTTAACAGCAACATCAACACTTTCGCTGAATTTAACCGCTGACACTTCTTTTAATAAAGCAATGGCCTCGTCCAAAGAATAAGCTTTAGTGCGGTCCACTTTTTCTTGGATCATACGTGCGCGTTTAGATAATTTAGCCATTTGATTAACCCTCCACCTCAACGCCCATAGAGCGCGCAGTACCTGCGATAGTTTTAACAGCAGCATCCAAATCCGCAGCAGTCAAGTCAGGCTCTTTCATTTTCGCAATGTCTTCTAATTGCGCACGAGTGATTGTACCTACTTTATCGGTATTTGGACGAGAGCTACCCGACTTTAAGTTCAGTGCTTTTTTAATAAGAACGGACGCAGGAGGAGTTTTAGTAACAAATGTAAAACTGCGGTCATTGTATACAGTGATCACCACTGGAATTGGCAATCCCTTCTCTACTTTGTCTGTTGCCGCATTAAACGCTTTACAGAACTCCATGATATTAACACCATGTTGACCCAGAGCAGGACCAACTGGTGGACTTGGGTTGGCCATGCCGGCAGCAACCTGAAGCTTAATATAAGCTTGGACTTTTTTAGCCATGTTTCACCTCTATTTGGGTAATAGCGCCTTTCGGCTTCCCGGTTTAAAAATCGTTGTAAAAAACGACTAGCCTTTCTCTACCTGACTGAACTCAAGCTCAACCGGTGTCGACCGACCAAAAATCAAAACCGATACTTGTAGTCGATTTTTCTCATAGTTTACCGATTCAACGGTAGCGTTAAAGTCAGCGAAAGGTCCATCGATAACACGAATCACCTCACCAGGTTCAAATAATGTTTTCGGTTTTGGTTTATCACTGCTGTCTTCAACACGTTGTAAAATTGCGTTGGCTTCGCGCTCGGTAATAGGCGCTGGTCGATCTGAGGTTCCTCCGATAAACCCCATAACTCGAGGAGTTTCTCTCACCAAGTGCCATGAATCATCATCCATTTCCATCTCAACCAGAACATAGCCAGGGAAAAATTTGCGCTCGCTTTTTCGCTTTTGACCGGCACGCATTTCAACGACTTCTTCAGTTGGCACTAAAATCTGGCCGAACTTTTCGGATAAGTCATGCAACTGAATGCGTTCTTCCAGCATGGTTTTTACTTTAGATTCATATCCGGAATAAGCTTGAACGACGTACCAACGTTTTGTCATTTTGCAGTTCCCTTAAAGGTTCATGATTGCATTGACGCCCCAGGCGAGTAATGCATCAACGCCCCATAAGAATAGCGCAACGATCACCACAAAGAGCACAATCACCAAAGTGGTTTGGATCGCCTCTTGTCGCGTTGGCCAAACAACTTTTCGAACTTCCATTCTGGATTCTTTAGCAAAAGCAACCGCAATTTTACCTTTGCTGGTAGTGCTTGCTACAACTAATGCTAGGGCAACGGCGGCAACAACAACAGCAACTCGGATAACGAGAGAAATCGAGTCCAACTGTGCTAAATAATGATTACCGTAAATCGCTGCTACAGCTAACAGGACAGCCGCTAGCCACTTTAGTCCGTCTAACCCAGATGATGTATTCGTTTCAGTACTCACGTCTGATTTACCTTTGATATATACAAAGCAAGGCCATAGCCTTAGTTCCATAGGGAAGGTCAGGCTAAGCCTTGCGAAATTTGGCAGGCCAGGAGGGAATCGAACCCCCAACCTGCGGTTTTGGAGACCGCTGCTCTGCCAATTGAGCTACTGGCCTAGTGCTTTCGACTTACATCGAAAGACTTGTTACTAACAAATTACTCGAAGATTTTAGCAACAACACCAGCACCGACGGTACGACCACCTTCACGAATTGCGAAGCGCAGACCTTCGTCCATGGCGATTGGAGCAATCAGCTCAACAACCATTTTGATGTT
>NZ_JBUZOU010000033.1:0-13076 GCF_055326765.1 Pleionea sp. WD8-19
CGGCATTCACTTGCTTCACACCTTCTTTCACATTCGAAAGTAAGTTGTTAACAGCACCAGCAGCTACGCTCCGGGCGCCGCCATCGCCTCCTTTCATTCCGGTGATTGAAACGTTATCGCCCTTTCCGCCAACAGTTACTTCTACTTTATGCTTAATGCGACTGCCCGCTTTGGTCACGGTCATAGTAAAAGTTTTTTGGGTTGTGGTAATGTCAGCAGCTTTTACGTACAGAAACATACCCACTCGGATCCGTACCAGCCAACGGATTGTTCATAATGTACGAATATGGATTCATACTCTGAGAATTCCCTGGCTCCTGTATAAACGGGTCCACAGAAAGGAATCGTCCCAAATTATAATCGTACGCCCGCCCATTCATATGAATCAGTTGTGCATCGTCCATATGCTCGTGGTCAGTAAAGCCGCGAGTGTTAGAAAGGTAAGCTGTTTTTTAAAGAACGAAACCGATGGGTTGCATCGGCTTTGGAACTAATTGGTGGCTGTCCTGCCTTTTCCCTCTTTTGCTTGGGTGGTAATACCTAAACCAAAGCTAATTTTGTTGGAACCAGATTAGGAACGAACTTTTCAATTACATTTATACCGACAGAACTTTCAGAAGCAATTTCGTAAAGTGTCTGCTTTACATCTAAAGCAGAAAGCCCTCCAAGACCAGAACCTACCAAAGGCATATAAACGTAAGATAAATTCCTACACTCTAATTTTTCCAGCATATCCCGTACTGACTCTCGAACATACATCAATTTCGCTTTAGCTCTCCAACTGCTTTGAGTACCCAAGTTAAAAATAGTATCGTTACCATCCTCCCATACAAAAACATTTCCAGGAATAAATAAACCAGATTTACACCTAGCTTTATAGTTCTGATACATGTTAGGCCAGCGCTTTTTAAACTCGACAGCAATACCCTTCCCCATAGCTCCGGCACAATTACAGCCATGTGCAAGAGAGTATGGCGTTGGTGATAAAAATATATCTCCCATAAAATAATTAACTGGCATTAATTGACGCTCTCCAAACTTGCTCAAACTCCTCAACTGAAATTTCTTGCTCTTTGTCTAAGCCTATAACACTAAGTGGTTGATCAACTAAGCCAGGGCCAAGCCCATCATGATAATCCTTGAGGGAGTTGAAAAACTTCTCTCCATAAATTTCAACTTGCCGAGTTGCTATCTCTCCATCAAACTCCAAATAAGTAACCCCATCGCCTAAATCACTTTCAGAATCAAACTTAAAATATTTCATCAATTTTCCTCTAGTGTTTTACCATGCCTTACTATACGAGAGCTTATATCTAAATCTACATTACTTTTATGTAAGTAAATAAAAGGCTTAGGATTTTCAACTTTTAAGCCAGTTAAATTTATGGCAAAAAAGTATTCCGTTTTGTAAGCTACTGAACGATATGCAACACCATATAACTTTCTTGCTAACTGAGTTAGAGACTGCTTACCTGAATCAAGCTGTACTTCCGAAAGCTTTTTCTTATCAAAAGCTACAAACAACTCAGGAGGCAAGTCTGTAAAATACTGACCATTCCCATGCCTAGCATTTGTTTCACCAAAAGAGTATTTAATTAGACCTGATCTTAGTATCGCCTCATATCCTTTCCTGTCCGTATAGTGAAATAAAATTATAACTTTATCTTTATCATCAGAGCCATTACGTAAGTCAGCTATGGTCTCATTAACAGTGTCGGATATTTTTTCCCCAAGTTTTTTTATTGATACTGTATCAGAAGTAGGATTAACAGGTCCTCCTGGAAGAGGCATAGGATTTACAACACCCCCACGACCACTCAACCCATACCCCCGGCAATCATCACACCCTAATATATCTAATCTTTCATCATAATTGCTGCTACCATCCCCTCCACCTGTCGAGTTTCCTGAATCCCCTCCAGCAACCTGCCCATCTCCAACATTAGGCTTCGCACTAGCGTTTGCCATAGCGGCATTCACTTGCTTCACACCTTCTTTTACATTCGAAAGGAAGTTGTTAACAACTCCAGCAGCTACTTTCCGGGTACCGCCATCGCCTCCTTTCATCCCTGTGATTGAAACGTTATCGCCCTTTCCGCCAACAGTTACTTTCACTTTATGCTTAATGCGACTGCCCGCTTTGGTCACAGTCACAGTATAAGTTTTTTGGGTTGTGGTGATGTCAGCATTATGCTCCGAACCCGTTTCTGAAGTGTATCCACTCGGATCCGTACCAGCCAACGGATTGTTCATAATGTACGAATATGGATTCATACTCTGACTGTTGCCCGGACTCTGAATAAACGGGTCCACACTCAGAAATCTTCCGAGGTTGTAATCGTACGCCCGCCCATTCATATGAATCAGTTGTGCATCGTCCATATGCTCGTGGTCAGTGAAACCGCGAGTGTTTTTCACGTAACTTGGCTCAGATTGATACAACTTAGCCACCGGGTGGTCGGCCAATTGACCGGTTCGAGGTTTACCGAAAGCATCAAAGCTGCGCGTTTCCCGAATGTTGCCGCTGGTATCGAACATCGCGGTGGTGGAACCCAAACGGTCTTTGTGGAAGAACATTAAGTCTTCGCTGACGTTACCGTTGATGTGGGTTTCGGTGAGCATGGCAATGTCATCGATGATGAGTTTCTTTTCGGTTTTGTTGCTAGTACGGACTTCTTCGTACACCTTGCCAACGTACAGCGTGGTGGTGACCTCCCCATTGTTCTTTTTGACTTGCTTGTAACGCATTTGGTCAGCACCGTAACGGAAATCGATAACGCTGCTTGCGGTGGTACTGCTGTCATCCGGGTCGATGCGCTGGCCACTGGCCACCGTGATGGTGGTGGGTTTGTTAAAGGCGTTGTAGACAATGCTACGAATGCCATCGGAGGTTAAGTTACCGTTGTTGTCGTAACTGTAATTGCGGGTGCTGTTGTTGCTGAGCATTACCTGACGCACTGCGTTGGGGCCCGCATTACCGCCGAGGTTTTTGTCTGCGTTACCGTAACGGTAAGCATCGCTCGAGCTGCTGGAGAAATCCGATTTGTGTTCAAAGTTACCCACCGCATCGTAACCGTAAGTAATGGCCGGTAATGGGGTGTTATCCAGCGTACGCTGAGCGCGAGTAAGGCGATGCAGCGCGTCGTACGTATAGGATTCACTGCTGGAGCGCACACTGCCGCTGAGGTAGTTGTCCACCGTCATTGAGGTTAAATCGCCGTACACATCGATGTTGTAGTCCATCGCTTGCAACAGGTTGTTGAAGTTGTTTTTGTAAGCGGCGGAATTCAGCATTTGGCCACTGGCCTCAAAGTAATTGCGGCTTTGCTGAATGACGTTGTTGCCAAGGCGTGCTTCTTTCCATTGCCCCCACACGTCCATCGCTTTGATTTCGCGGTAGGTGTAATCGCTCGCCGGGTTGTAAGTACGCGACAGGTAGCCTTTGTCGTTGTACGCGTAAGCCACAGTAAGACCGTTCGGGTAGCTCACCCCTTTGACACGACCGAAGTTTGCGTCGTAATGCGTTTCCACTTGATAATCGACGCCATCGATGGTGTCGGTCACTTTGATGGGACGACATTGTGCATCGTACTCAAAAGTACGCACAAACGATTCACCACTCGGCAAGTTGCCGCGGGTTTCGCTGGCCGGCATTCCCAAACACACGCCGCCGATGTCTTTGGTTCCGGTATCAAACGCAAAACTCGCTTCCAGTACGTTGTTCACTTTGCGAGAGGTTAAACGCCCCAATACGTCGTAATCGTAATCGGTGGTTTGGTTTTTCGCGTCTTTTTCAGTGTTCACTTCACCAAAAGCGGTATAGGTGAAGTCTTTGCGGCCCATGTTGGGGTCGTTCACCCACAACTTTTGACCAAGTGCGTTGTAAGTGGCGGTGATGGCGTTGCCATTAGCGTCTTGCAACACAATGGGGTTGCCTTGTGCGTCATAGGCGTATTGTGTCATGCCGCCGAGCGCGTCGGTGGTTTCCATCAACTGTCCACTGCCACTGTGAGCACGGTACATCTCCTGGCTGTGATTGACGGTGATTTTGGTTTGGTACTGCGCCGGAATATTGGAAGACGGGTTATTCGCACCAAAGCTGTAGCGCACATCGAGCTGCCCACCGGCGGTATCGGTCACCCGATGCGTCAATCGGCCCAGGGGATCATAGCTTAGGTAAGCGGTACCCAACTGGGTATCGGCATTGGTGGAAGGTACCGAGTCGAACAACTTTTGCCCCAAGGCGTTGTAGGTGGTGTAGGCGTAAATCGACTCCCCACTGAAACCAATGGTTTCCACCATCAAGTCGCGATTGAACATGTCTTTGTAGGTGATGGTGGTGGGGTAACCGGCCTGAATGTGCGTGACCGTGTACACCGCGTTCGTTAAGTGACCCGACTGCGCCTGACAACCACTGTCGCACCAGCTGTAGCGTTTGTAGGCATCGGGCACGCCCACGGTGGAGACTTTTTCCGGACGACCGAACGCATCCAAACTCGAAGTCACCTGATTGTTGTTGGCGTCTTTCACCCAATCGGTTTGTCCGTGACGCGGGTTAACCTGACTGGTGACGGTGTGGCCTTTTTGATTGGTCACCGTTTGCGCGAAATAACCGTCGCTGGAATAAGCGGTGGTGACGTAGCGGCTCAGGCCACCGGCCGTGGTGGTCACTTTAATCGGCAATCCGTAACTGCTGTAATCGGTGTCCACACTAACGCTTTCACCGCCGCCTAGTAATACCTCCGTGGTCACCACATCAGGCTGACGTGTGGTGGTCCAACTGTAGGTTTTCTGGATTTGCGTTTGCCCATCGAGCGTACTTTGGTACACCGCGGGCGTGTTACCCGATAAGGCATAACGGGTCACCGTGTTCGATTGCAACTTGCCCAGCCACCAGTTGCTCTCATCGTCGGTGTAATAGCTGTTATTGCTAACCGCTTCTTGCACCCCAAAACCGCTGTCCACTCGGCTGCGACTCTGAGTGACAAAGCCCCAGGCGTTCATCGATTCGATGTTTTGGGTTTGCTCCGACAGTTTGGCACCACTGTTCAGCTCAAAGTTTTGGCTGAGGCTCGATTGGGTATAAACCAGATGCGCGTTGTCGATGGTTTTGGCGAACCACTGATTTTGCGTTTCGGTAATTTTGATGTAATCACCAACGCCGTTTTTGGCAAAGCTTAAGGCTTTACGCACTTTGCCGGTCAGCGGGAAGGTCTGCTCAAACTCGGAATAACTGCGCGTACCGGCGCTCAGGTTGTCGCTGGTGATCACCGCAAACCCTTGGAAGCCACGCCCCTGCAAATGATAACGCGCATCTTGATACGCCCACTGGCTGGTGTTCATACCGCCCACACCGTCGCTCGTTTTCAGTTCGCTGACCATTTGAGTGGCGGTGGTGAATTTAATGTAGGGGAAGCTTTGCTCTTTCTCGTACGAATAACGTCCCACGGTTTGCAGGTTACTCAGCGAGTCGTAAACAAACTCGGTGGCTTGGTCAAAATAGCCGTGACCGGCGATCACCTTGGAGAGCAGGTGCGCCTGCGGGTTTTTGTTTTCGTACACGTAGTAGCCGGATGCATGGCCGCTGGTCATTTTGATGGTGCCGAGGCGAACGATGATGTCATCCGCCCCATCGCCGTTGTGATCGGCCACGGTGATCCCACCGTGCTTTAAGTTAGGGCCAATAATCCCTAAGTTCACGCTGGTGGACGTCAGCTGACCGGTGCTGTCATAGCTGCGAATTTGAGCGTTGTAGTAATACAAGGTGTTACGATCTTCGCACAGTTCAAACAAGCGGATGCGATCCGGATCCGACGGGTAATCGCCACAGTTGTGCTGATACGCAACGGCTCCGCGGGTTAAATAATCGGTGATACCGTCTTGGTTAATATCAATCGGTAAGGTTTTAGAGTTCGGCATCATTGTGCTGGAAGTGACAAAACCACGGCCGGTGTTGTAGAAAACGCCATAGTCTTTTTGTCCACCGCCAATATCGATTAAGGACACGGCATCGGCTAGCCCATCGCCGTTAAAGTCGCTCAAGCTAAACTCTTTACGCGCAACAGGATGCGGTGAGGCATCATCTGAGCTGCCCAGCAACTGCTCTTGCAGTTGATAGGTAGCTCCACTTTTCACAAAGTTCACCTGAATAGCGTCGTAAGGATCGGTATCCAGGTGACCGCGCAGTCGGTTCCCGACCAATTCAACTTGGCCGTCGCCGTTTAAATCCACCGCCACATAGCTTTCCGCGGCTACTTTGTTGTAATCGGAAATGGTGAAAGTGCTGGTACCGGGTATAAAATTCGGGGTTGAAGATTGGCCATTGCTGTTATTGAGCAATAAATTCCAGCGAGTGATGTAGGCGCCTTGCTGATGCGCGGCCAGAATATCGGACTTACCATCGCCGTTCACATCCAATACGTAACTTTGGCAATGCGAACCGACGTGATCACGCGGTAACGATAGGCTCGTATCGTGGCAACCGGTAGGCGTTTCAAGTTGATGCGTCTCAAACTGCATCGTGTCTGCGTTCCAGCGCACCAACGCCAACTTAACCACGCCACTGCTGTCTTTCCAGCTGCTTAAAAAGTCGGTTTGGCCGTCTAAGTCGTAGTCGATGGTCAGGTTAGTGGTGGAGCTTTCTGTGCTGTCGTAATTGTTCACCAGACCACTGATGTTGATCCACTCTTGTCCATTGGGTCGAGACGATAAGCGCACATCCAGGCCAATACCACTGCTGCCCATGCTCGAGGCAGAGTAACCGTAATCAAGTTTGCCGTCGCCATCAAAATCACCTGTGATGAGAGAGCCGCCAGCCCATTGTCGCTCATCGGCAGTAAACACCATTTGCTCTGCTTTCACGCCCGACTGAGGCATCACCAATTCCATAACGGTGGGTGGCAAACACGTTTGATTGTTCGCTTCATCCCAACGGCACAGCGTCACGCTGTCGAGTAAGCTGACGCTTGGATCGGTGATCACCGAGTTGACCGCTTCGGCTTCATCACGATAAGTCAGCGTGTATTGCGCCACATTGCTGGATTGATATTGAGTGGTGATGGTTTTAAGACGCTGTGTAGAGGTGCTCAACACACCCGCCAAATAACTGCGACGGCCTTCTGGGCGCGTTTCGTAAGCGAATTTAACGTACCGATCACCATTGCTGGTGTTGTAACCGGTGTAATAAATGTCGGTGAGGTATTTGGCGTGGGTATCGCCTTCGGCACTGTAATAATAGTGTATGGCGTTCAGGTGCGCATCGAGCGAACGGGTCAGTAACCACTGCTGAGTGACGCCATTGAGATCTACGCGTGAGGCGGCGGTTTCTCCCAGGTATTCAACGTTGCCACTTAAATGCTCCACTTTAAAGTAGCTGGCCGACACATAAGTAATCCGCACATGGGGATTGCTTTCTGGGTGATAGGTGGAGCCGCTTTGCCAATAACCGGCCGAGCCGTATACTTTTAGCCGCTCGCCGTTAAAGCAAAGTCTGTCTTCGTTCGTCAACTGCACGTTATGAGGTTTTTGTTCCAGCTCATAAATAGCGGCACAACGGTGAATGGACGAGCCCGCACTGAGGCCCCAGCCCAGCCCGGCAATGCCGCTGCCACTGCGCGAAGAATAATTTAAAGCAATGGAAGGTTGCATGCCCCTACGGCCCGGAGGCACCGCAATCGGAATGCTGTAAGTGGCCGCACCGCCCGAAACGCCCGCTTCGCCTTCGAGCTTGCCCACATTGTCGGAGTCATTTGGAGCCACCTGAATGACCGTATCGTCACTGATTAAAGCACTTCCTTTTCGAGCAAATTCTGGCTCTGCAAAGACTTCCACGATAAACGAGGTGCTTGTTACATCAGGGCCATCATTTGCATTTATTGTAACGGTAACTTGCCCGCTCATGTCGTCAATTGAACCCACATTCACACTTCGATGACTTCCGCTTCCTCCAAATGAAATGAGATTGACTGGAATAACGGATGTGTCGCTGGATTGGGCAGTTAACGTAATTGACGCCACATCACTATCAATATCATTAAGCGTAAAAGCAAGGTTCCCAGTACTTTCACCTCCAATAAGAACTTGATCCGGTATAGCCGAAATAACGGGCTTATCGTTAACGGCATTTACCGTAACGATAAAGCTCTCTTGATGAGATAAATAACCATCAGAAACGGTCACTGTAATGGTCGCACTGCCTGACTGATTGGCGACAGGCGTAAAATACACCACCCGATTTGCACCACTGCCACCAAAACTGATGTTACCGGTTGGGAACAAACTCGTGTTGCTTGACGCTTTCGATAAGGTTAACGAACTGGCGCTGGTTTCCACATCACCAATGGTAAAGCTGGCACTTTGTTGTCCGGCGTCTTCATTGATGGTTCGATTGCCGATGTTGGAAATGGTCGGTTGATCATTAACAGCGTTCACCGTGACCACAAAACTGTCACTGCGCGTTTTATTGCCATCGGAAACGGTCACTGTAATGGTCGCACTGCCTGACTGATTGGCGACAGGCGTAAAATACACCACCCGATTTGCACCACTGCCACCAAAACTGATGTTACCGGTTGGGAACAAACTCGTGTTGCTTGAAGCTTTCGATAAGGTTAACGAACTGGCGCTGGTTTCCACATCACCAATGGTAAAGCTGGCACTTTGCTGGCCGGCGTCTTCATTAATGGTTCGATTGCCGATGTTGGAAATGGTCGGTTGATCATTAACGGCATTCACCGTGACCACAAAACTGTCACTGCGCGTTTTATTGCCATCGGAAACGGTCACTGTAATGGTCGCACTGCCTGACTGATTGGCGACAGGCGTAAAATACACCACCCGATTTGCACCACTGCCACCAAAACTGATGTTACCGGTTGGGAACAAACTCGTGTTGCTTGAAGCTTTCGATAAGGTTAACGAACTGGCGCTGGTTTCCACATCACCAATGGTAAAGCTGGCACTTTGCTGGCCGGCGTCTTCATTAATGGTTCGATTGCCGATGTTGGAAATGGTCGGTTGATCATTAACGGCATTCACCGTGACCACAAAACTGTCACTGCGCGTTTTATTGCCATCGGACACCGTCACTGTAATGGTTGCACTGCCCGACTGATCCGCAGCTGGCGTAAAATACACCACTCGGTTAGCGCCACTGCCACCAAAACTGATGTTACCGGTTGGGAATAAACTTGTGTTGCTTGACGCTTTCGATAAGGTTAACGAGCTGGCGTTGGTTTCCACATCACCAATGGTAAAGCTGGCGCTTTGTTGTCCGGCGTCTTCATTGATGGTTCGATTGCCGATGTTGGAAATGGTGGGTTGATCATTAACGGCATTCACCGTGACCACAAAACTGTCACTGCGCGTTTTATTGCCATCGGACACGGTCACTGTAATGGTTGCACTGCCCGACTGATCCGCAGCTGGCGTAAAATACACCACTCGGTTAGCGCCACTGCCACCAAAACTGATGTTACCGGTTGGGATCAAACTTGTGTTGCTAGAAGCTTTCGATAAGGTTAACGAACTGGCGCTGGTTTCCACATCGCCAATGGTAAAGCTGGCGCTTTGTTGTCCGGCGTCTTCATTGATGGTTCGATTGCCGATGTTGGAAATGGTGGGTTGATCATTAATACAACTGACCTGAACAGAAACATTTAACGTTTCAATGGTGACTCTTGATCTTCTGTATCTATCTGGCTCACCAACGTTGGCGGTGGTAATTGTAAAAGAATCACTGCCACAGTAATTGCTATTAGGCGTGTATTTCACCTTATCGATGGTCGTGTCAACATACGTTGAACCGTGACTGGCTTCGCTAACAGAGGTGTTCGTATCGGAATAACTGACCCCATAATTAGGGGGAAAAATAAGCAGTGTCGAATCTTCGTTAACCGTTAAGTTTGCCGAAGCGGCCGACAAAGTGGTAGCAAAAAACGCGGCCAAAAAAAGACCGAGCGCAGATAAAACGCGGTGCATGAGTGTCCCCTGAAAAATCGATGTGATACTTTTTTTGTTTGCGAAATGTTTTTATTGGCGCAAACGGTTATTCATTTGGTGTCCCTGTGAAGCAACTACTCCCTGATGAGACGGCGCGAAGTATCGCAAAAGTGAAAAGGTCACTCAAGTAAGAGATCTCTCAAATGGATTACAGACAATCGCCTATTTGCGTTTTTATTTTTATCTGAGATATATCAAAAATCAAACGGAATAAAACGCCGCTTTAAAAAACTTTTAGCCTCGAGTTGCATTCAATGGGATACACCAATGTTCTTAAACGATCGGCCCCTTCTTTTGGCGCCATTTGTTTTTCTAAAGACTGTATTAAACAGTAAAAAACCAAGAACCCGATGTACAAAGGTTAACCTGCCAAATACAATAAAATGACCTACTACTTAAGCTTTTCGCAGGGAACGTTAAAATCCACATGATAATGCTCGTCGTGCCTAACCCAGGCTCGCCGAGTTGAAAACTGAATGTTCTCTCGCAAATAATCACCGTACTCCGTATTGAATAAATTGGGTTGCAGTTTAGGATCAAAAATGACTCGCCAAAGCCCAAAGCCTTTCGATCGAGCGACCTTATCCAACTCAACCAAATGCGCAGCCATAGCTTGGTAGTCAATGCGAAAATCATCGTATCGACTTTTATCATCGAACTCGATGTTATAACCCAATTTATTGAAAGCATGAGTAGGTAAATGCACTGACTTCCCGTTGGGATCTAATACTGGAACCATAAAGTCTACCGATAATCCATTTTGATGGGTTTTATGCGGTTTAAACTGCCCTCCTTTTTCAAAGCCGGTTTCGGCATACTTGTAGACTTTATCCGGATGTTTTTTTTCAAGGTTTTGGTAACTTTGAACAATGATATGGGCAACATCGGAATGAACATAAGTTCGGCCCAAAACACGCGCCATGCCGCTATACGTGACAAAATTTTTGCCTTCTGATGGAAGTTTCACACCGTTTGATAGTTTTCCGTATGCAGTTGTACCATAACAGGTGCTTTGCTTGGCTAGGGTTGGAGACATCAATAATGAACAAAAAAATATCAAGAAGTATCTGCACATAGATTTGTAAAGGGTATTAAGTGGCTGAATAGGGTATCGGAAAGTTTTGGTAATGTTTAGAGAAGGATATGTAAAAAGGGATTATTCCGAGCTTCCTACCCTGCACCCCTTCGGGGCCATCGGCGTACCGCCGATGTTCAAATTTGTTCCTGACAAATTTGTCGAACAGACTGCGAACCAAGCGCCTCTTTTGCATCGGCTGGTTAAATAAAAACGGCCCAACTTTTATGAAGCTGGACCTTTTTATTTAACTGGCGGTGAGAGAGGGATTCGAACCCTCGATAAGCTATTAACCTATACACGCTTTCCAGTTAGATACATTGAGATATTTCTGTATTTTAAACCACCAGACAAAGTAAACAAAAGGTCGCAGCAATACACGCAAACACACTGTAATTCATTGTTATATAAGATGTTATATTTCACAAACATAATTCTAGCACAATTGTTAACCGTAACTTATCGTTTCATTTCGTTTCAATAAATAACACCCCGCAAGGGTACAAAACGGGTATGAAAACCTGAATACAAAACGCCTTATTTGTTTGCTTTCTATAATTCTATATGTCAGTATCTATCCAAAAGTTGAGGTATTGGAATAGCTAAAAGCTAGAAGTGTGATCCAAATACCTCCCTATTCATAATTTGAGAAAAAGTAAAACGTTTAGAGGATATTGTGTCTACCTTCAAACCAAATGATAAATCTTTCGCATTTCACTTTACTAAGAAAGAGCTCTTAAAGCTGCCCTACCCCACAGATAAGTCAAAACCTGACAAATACTGGGATAAAACTTGTTCTTTCTTAGCTTGCTTTGTACGCCATTCCGGGAGAAGGACTTACTATTTAGTTAAAACTTACAAAGGAAAAAAACACAGCATTCCTTTAGGTGAAGTAAGCGAAATGGTTCCAGATCTAGCTCGAGATAGAGCTAATGAGTTGGTTACTAAAATAAAATCAGGTAAATACCAGGCAACTTCGAGTATCAATAAAACGAAAGGTGGCACCGATCCATTTACAATTACGCTTGAAGAAGTATTCAACGAAGTAAAAAAAGTAAGATCTTGGAAGCCTAGGACATGTGAGATGTATGACTCACTAATCAATATTCAGTTTGGCCATTGCAAAAACAAATCTCTACTTGAGTTCACACGCGAAGATATTTTGAAATTAACCTCAAATTGGAGAAAAGGAACAAAACATACTAAACCTCTTTCAGAGTCTTCTGTCTCAATTGCAGTAAGGTTTTTTAACTCACTTTGGAGTTTTGCTCGTGGTGCTTTTCGTAATTCTGAAGGCACACCTATATTTGGAGAAAGTCCAGCAAAAATCTTAGACGACCTAAGAGTTGCACCTAAAACAAAGCGAAGAAAAACTCTAATTCACAAAACTGAACTTGGAGCTTGGTGGAATGCAGTTGAAGAGTATCAGCATAAATCTGAAAGATACACAGGCGCAAGTGTCATCGCTTCCGCTTATGCTCGTTGTTTGCTTTTAACTGGCTGGAGAAAGCAACAATTGGCATCTCTCACTTGGTCCCAAGTGCGTTTTGATCAAGGGTGTCTGGAAGTCGTTGAAGGAAAAACTCTTTCTGAAGGTGAAAAGGAATTTATGCCGATGGGAAACGAAGTCTCTAGCATTTTAAAAGAACTAAAACTCAGAAATTACTCGGAAGATTATGTGTTTTATTCACCTATTTGCGACTTAGGCCATATTAGAGACGGTCGTCCAGTTCTAGAGTTTGCCTCCGAAGTCATCGGATACAAGATTACCGCTCATGACTTACGGCGAACTTTTCTCACCATTTCTGAAGCGTTGGGATATTCCATGCTCACAGCAAAACGCCTTGCTGGTCATGCGGCCCAAGAACATGACGTCACGGCAGGCTATATAATCAGCTATGATGATACTTTAAGAAACTGTGCAAACGGCATCGCTGACTTCATTTTAAATGAAGCAGCGAAAGCCCGTAAAAAGAATGCAAATATAGAATTGCAAGCGGTC
>NZ_JBUZOU010000034.1:0-9298 GCF_055326765.1 Pleionea sp. WD8-19
CCCATTCATATGAATCAGTTGTGCATCGTCCATATGCTCGTGGTCAGTAAAGCCGCGAGTGTTAGAAAGGTAAGCTGTTTTTTAAAGAACGAAACCGATGGGTTGCATCGGCTTTGGAACTAAGTGGTGGCTGTCCTGTCTTTGTCCTTTTCAAGATTTAGGCTGGGTTTTAATCCAGCCATTTCAGGCTTCGGTACTACAGTAGTAAAACGGCCGTAAAACATCGAAACCCTACCGCTGCTAATTTGGAAAAGCTACGATAGGAATTCAGTGCTCTACACCCCAACGATTGCACTGAGGTTCAGCTTCTCTTCTATAAATTAAAGCAATGGTTCAGTTTTTTCGTGGGTTAGCATCCTCGCTACGCTGGCTACAATGCACCATATACTTTCACTTCCGTCAATTTATCTATGTACCTAGGTATTTCTAAAGTAATTGACCTATAGTATCCATTTTGTGGGGTGAAGCTTAAAGCAAAACTTTCTTTTTTATCTTCGCTCTTTAAAAGTCGAATCTCCATTAAATCATCTAATTTCAATAATAGAAGTTCTTTTTCTAACTCATATGAATCTTCTATTTCATATTTAAATTTCACATCACCTTTTAACATCAGTGTTTTGTATTTATCGTCAAATATTTTTATTAACTTCACCACTTCAATTAACTGAATTGATACATCTGCTTGAAACCAGTTATCATAAGGTCCTCTTTTGCAATACTCTTCATTTGCCACTTTGTTAATTTGTGAGAATAATTTATATTCTGTTTTTTCTTTTACAGTAAAACTATTTTTTTCTAGAACAGCTTCAATTTCAGTGACTTTAGTACTACAAAGTGTATTAAGTTCAGGCTTTTCATATAGAATTATCGTTTTATCATTACTATTCCAAAACGAATCTAAGATTTCAGTTCTCCAATATGAGCTTAAGTCTGAAAGCTGTAAATTACTAGCAGAACAAGCACCAGCTAGCATTAACAATAATTGAAAAATAATTGGTTTTACCATTTTATTTATACCCCTCATACAACAAATTAAGCTCTTTTCCTTGCACTACCCTTTCCGCATCATAAGACATGATACTTCCACTATTTTCCGGAGCATGAGTTAATCCTAGAGCGTGTCCAAACTCGTGTGCTGCAGATCCTTCTTCTCGCCATGCTCCTGTGAAAGTGACTCGCGAGCCACCAATACGATCTACGATCCCTCCTATCCTATACCCGTTTGTGTTAATCTTTTCATATAGTTTCATTTCCTTTTTCCTGCTCATTTTTTGAGTTTCCCAATCGCCGTCTTCTTCTACAGCAAAAATATCTGCTTCAATTAAATAGCTCTCACCCTCAAACTCGCCTTCCGCACCATTCCAATACTTCATTACTCTACTAGCAACCTCTTCAGCCTTATATCCTGATACCGAAAGTCTAATTTTAATCACTTTCTTACCATCAACAGTTTTGGCACTTACTAAATCTTTGGATTTCCAATCTGTATTTACAGTTTTTAATTTGTAATCAGCCCCTGCTGCTTTAGGCACTCCTTTAACATCACATGTGGCACATGCATCGTTAGCTGTATCTATAGAAGCATTACCATTGTTTTTCTCGCCAGAGTTCCCGTCAACCCCCGGCCCATTCATTTCAGGCGTGCTATTCGAACCAGAACCCGCAGCTGCTGAGTTTCCCCCCGAACGATTCTTCTGACCGCTATTCACGGTAAAGGTTTTAACTGTGGTCACTTCCGTATTATTAATACGACTACCTGCGCCTTGTCCCATACTCTCACTAATACTGGACACACTCGACATTTGAACGGTTAATGTTTCACCGTTGTTCATTTCAATGTGTGCTTGACCACCTTCGTAAACCGTTATCGATTTAAAGTTGGTAATATCCCAAGAATGCTCCGAACCCGTTTCTGAAGTGTATCCTGTCGGATCCGTACCAGCCAACGGATTGTTCATAATGTACGAATATGGATTCATACTCTGACTGTTACCCGGACTCTGTATAAACGGGTCCACACTCAGAAATCGTCCCAGATTATAGTCGTACGCCCGCCCATTCATATGAATCAGTTGTGCATCGTCCATATGCTCGTGGTCAGTGAAACCGCGAGTGTTTTTCACGTAACTTGGCTCGGATTGATACAACTTAGCCACCGGGTGGTCGGCCAATTGACCGGTTCGAGGTTTACCGAAAGCATCAAAACTGCGCGTTTCCCGAATGTTGCCGCTGGTATCGAACATCGCGGTGGTGGAACCCAAACGGTCTTTGTGGAAGAACATTAAGTCTTCGCTGACGTTACCGTTGATGTGGGTTTCGGTGAGCATGGCAATGTCATCGATGATGAGTTTCTTTTCGGTTTTGTTGCTAGTACGGACTTCTTCGTACACCTTACCAACGTACAGCGTGGTGGTGACTTGCCCGTTGTTGTTTTTGACTTGCTTGTAACGCATTTGGTCGGCACCGTAACGGAAATCGATAACGCTGCTTGCGGTGGTGCTGCTGTCGTCCGGATCGATGCGCTGGCCACTGGCCACCGTGATGGTGGTGGGTTTGTTAAAGGCGTTGTAGACGATACTGCACCTAGAATCGAACAGTGGGTCGACGGTAGAAATTTGAGGAAGTTAACAGGAAATGTAAAAGAGCGATGAGCACAAAGCCCACCGCATTATAAGGAATGCATCAGTTGAATAAAACGCTTAATCACCTTCCGTTAGCACTTGATTGCTCGGGTGGGTCCGTTCGTAAACATCTTTCAGGTGCTTAATAGAAACCTTAGTGTATATCTGTGTACTGGTGAGGTTAGCATGACCTAAAAGGCTTTGAATGACTCGTACATCGGCTCCGTTTTCCAGCATTTTGGTAGCTGTTGTGTGCCGGAAGAGATGACAACAACCGACTTTGGCAATGCCTGCTTTTGTTAGATAGTCTCTCAGACGCTGCGAAACGGTAGAAGCGGATACGGCTCCGCCAAAGTAATTTAAAAACAGCTTAGGGCTGTGTCGATTGCGACTTAAAGCCGGCCGAGCGTTTTCCAAATAGTTCGTTAGCCAGTGAGCGGTTCGAGCATTAAAAGGCACTGTCCTATCCTTTCCGCCTTTGCCTTCTCGAACTCGAATCACACCCGACTCAAAGTCCACATCGTGCAACAAGAGGTTCACCATTTCCAAACGTCGGATGGCCGTACCATAGAGAACTTCAAACATGGTGCGGTCACGCAGTCCAGTCAGCGTGTTTAAATCCGGTTGGGCCATAATGGTGCTAATTTCAGTTTCGCTAAACAGATGCTTTGGTAAGCTGTGCCGATTACTCGGTAACTCCAAGTGACATGCTGTGTTGATAAGCAAATACCCTTTTTTTGTTAACCACTCAAATAACGATTTAACCGCAACCAACAAGTTAATCTGCGAGCCAGCACTTAAGGGCTGACCGTTGTCTTTGCGGTAATGATGCAAATACCGTTGATACGCATCGATGATGGGCGTGGTGACCTGTTCAGGTCGCTCAAGGTCTCGCAGTACACACCAGCGCACAAACTTCATCAAACTTTTACGTCGAGCCTCCACGGTGCGCGGACTGAAACGTTGCACCGCCATATCTTCCAAATAATCATCACACAATCGACCAAACCCTTTCGGATGGCTGAGGTCGGCAATGGGTAAGGTATCCCAAACTCTGGGTTTCATAAGGTTCTCCTTGGTTCAGACAATAGAAGACCAGCCGCCTTGCACAACGCTGGACGGTGGTCGGTTAAAAACAGGGATGATTGGTGTGGGTCAAAATGACCGAATAGAGATGTAAATTACTCTACAGCAGGCTTGCTACCGGACATGAAGCATTCGGCTGTATAACCCGAATGAACACCGAATTTCGGACTTACAGGGGACTTTTCGGGAGCCTGAAGCCACTTTGCGTTACGGTTGTAGCGTTCGAGTTTTCCTGAGTGGCTAATTGATAATATTTGCCTTTGTAACCGTTGACCGGACGAACGGATTTAATCAACTCCATCTCTTCAAGACGTTTGCAATGAATGTGAATTTGCGTGTTGCTCCAGTGGGTAAACTCTCTTAAATCTCGTCGAGTAAACACGATGGGTTCGTTCGCATCCGATTGCTTATCTTCGATAAACTGTTCAATCAGCGTTAAGCATTTACGAGTTTGCGGTGGCAGCTCATCCAGCGTATTTTTAAACACCGGTTCAGCCAATCGATTCGCCATAGCAATGTCATCCAAAGTCACCTCAATGTACTCTAGGCTTTCCTTCCCTTGCTGAAAGGTTTTCACGTCTCTTTGATACTGATGTAATAGCGCGATAGCATCGATGAGCGTTAAGTATTTCTCATGGTCTCTCCGGGTTCGAGTTTGGTGACTCATAAAGTGCAATTGTTCGGCGTAAGGATTCAAGACTCGATACGGCTTTAACAGGCGTTGAATGTTATGGTGCTTGCAAGTCAGTGCTTGTGTGTTTTGAGCGTGTTGCCAACCGGCCAAGGTGCGCTTAAAACGTTGGTAGGCATGAATGCGCTGCGTTTGCGTTTGCGACTCGTTAATCGATAATACCAAACAACGATTCACCAACTCTTCGTCTAACTGAATGGCGGTGGTGGTTAGAAACAACATCACGGGGCCGCGTACCGTGTAACTGTCGGTGCTGATAATACCTTTGTTGCGACCGGCCGATGCTAAGGTCACTTCACCTTGAGACTGCAACAACTTTAACGCATAGCTTGCTGAGCTGACACCTTCTTCTTCGGCAATGGACAAGATTTTATGTTGCAGTGACTCTTGGCCCATGTAATACAGCGATTGTCCCGTTAACGACGATACAACAAACTGTGCCTCTTTCGGAATGAGTTGCAACACACCGTCCATTAACGAACTTTTACCGGCCGACGAATGACTTTGAATAAGGACGGCTATCGGTTTCGGTAACAAACGAGACACACACGCCAAATACGCAATCAATCGATTGTCCTCTTCACCAACAATGCCGCTATCATCAAGCTCCTGTTGCAAGGTGTCGATTAAATTCGGTGCGTGCAACCAGTCCAGCGCTTCCCGTTTGGCTTTGTCGCTCATGGTCGGTACTTTTACAGTACGCTGGTCTTGTTTCACCAAATGACTTTCTAAAGCCAACATTAATTGCCCCAAATCGCTTTTAATCAAAGACTCATCCACTTTGCATTCTTTGCTGGCCATTCGAGCAAACTGTTGTCTGGGTTTTGCTTGGTACACATCCAACACATCCACAAAGAAACCGTCTTCCGTTTGCACCAAAAGATTCACCTTCAGTTGCCCTTGCGCATCGCTTAAACCTTTCACTCGGTATTGTCGTGTCTCTAAGGTAAACCACAAGTCGTTGTCTTGCTTCTGCAGCGCCGGTAACTCTTGCGTGTGCTGAACCGTTACATTCGCAGGCACCGGCTGAATCATCAGTTGCCCTTCACCGGACACACTGACACTCTGTTGTAACCACGTTTCAATCAACACCGATGAAGGTTTTTGTTTCAGTTGATAAGCCCAGTCGTTCGATAATCGACATTGCCACGTCGATACGCCAAGTTGACTTAAAGCCAGCATGCGCACAACGTGTAAACCGCTCTCTTTGGGTTCTTGCGTTAATACAAACACCGCACGTTTCACCGCATGATGACGTAAGTGTTGAAAGTCGTCCGCGGAGCTCAATACCGTCGTCACAAAGCCGTACTGCGCAAACTGAAACGCCTGCAAACAGTTATCAAAAATAAGCACCACTTCCGCATCAACAAACCGATGTTGATTCATCAGTCCATGTTCAAACCATATCAAGGTTTCAACGCTCGATGTTTTACGCAATTTATGTTTCGCCATCGTCTTATGGCCGTACACACCCACCAAGCCTTTATTGCCAAACAAAGGAAACACCACCGACCCGTGTAGCACTTCTCGTCCATTATCCATGAGCCCCAACGCATTGAGTGCTTGTCGATATTCACGGCCTACTTTATGATTTTTTGAAGGCAATACCGAGCCTAGCGTTCGAGCACAGAAACCGACAAGGTGAGGTTTTAAAAAGGCTTCTTCTGTAAATCCTTTTCGACTTAAAAAGTCATGTGCGGCTTTATCTTGCTCCAACGTCTGTTGATAATGCTCAAATACAAAACGCAGTAACGCTTGTGTGTCTTCAAGGTTGGGCAACTTGGGTAACATAACGTTTTCTCCTGTGAATGATAAAAGTCCTATCGCAACATTTTATAAAATAAACGCTGACAAACGATGGAATCAAGCATTGAAAAACCCACAACAAAGACACTCAAGTGACTCAAATTCAACTTAATGTTCACTAAAAATGGCTTATTAATTGCGAGATAGGGTGTGATTGATCGAAAACGATCGTATGAGAGGACTTTAAGGTTTATGAATAGGGAACTTAGGGTTGAACTTATCGCCGCTTAGCGATCAATTCTGGGATCGATAGCACCCTAAAAAAACAGTAAAAAATCTACGAGGGTCTGCCACCAAACATGGTTTTTGGTTTTCCACCGTAGGGAGTTAGAGTGACTCTACGAGAAAGTTTAGTAAAGTCACCTCAAGAAAACGTAACGATTCAGTGTAGCGCGACTGATGTCGAATTCTTTATTCAAACAATGTTCCACTTACGATAAAGTGTAGCAACACCAACGTTCAATTGTTTAGCCGCAGCTTCTTTTGTCATACCTTTAGATACCAATTCTTTTGCTTGTTGAATCACTGCCGTGTCGACAGGTTTACGACCTTTAAACTTACCTTCTTTTTTCGCTCTGGCAATACCAACAGCTTGACGCTCCTTCATATTCTCAATTTCCATTTCAGCGATTGCAGCCATAACATCAACAACCATTTTACCTGCTGCTGAAGTTACATCGATACCACCTAGCTGGTCAATTTTGATTGAGACCTTGCGCTTCTTAAGCTTATCAATAAGCCCTGCTACTTCCGCTGTATTTCGCCCAAGGCGGCTTACTTCTTTTACTATGATGGAGTCACCTTCTTCAAGTGAGCTAATCAGAGAGCTGAATTCTGGCCTGTCTATACTCGTTCCAGTAAATGACTCCATGATGACTCTATCATGCTTGTAACGCTCACGTAGAAAATCTGCTTGCTGTTGAACGTTTTGCTCTTTCGTTGAAACTCTCGCGTAGATGTACGTAGTCATTTGCAATTTTCCCTTTATCTATCATTAGACTTCGGAGTTTATGATATTTCTATCAATAGAGTTGTCAATCGATAGTTTTGATAGGAATACAGAAATTATCTTTAGAGGTTGGTTAGTGATAGAGCAAAAAAGCAACAAGGTAAATAATTAACAACGCCTACCAACATCAGAAACCTAACATCGAACCCGCTCACCACCTTGCACTGGAAACAAAAAACAACTGTTCAAAAACCACGCACAAAGGAAACGCCGCGCGGCCACGCACCCGCCGGGGTATGGGGTCTAAAAGTACCTTTTTTTATCGAGCATCAACTCTAAAGCAAGTCGCCCGACCTTTTTCCGGTTTTTGGAGTGCCTACCCTTACGTATTTTTACTTTTTTAAATAAACTCAAACCCATTATTTCTAATGATTGCTTCAATCTAAATCAACAAATAGAAGTATCAAACAAACCAGCACTTACTCTCTTTGATATTGAATGCTATTAGAAATTCGATAGTCGTTATTCAATAAGTGCAATCAATAATCATCGATATCCTAATGAGTGGAACAATCACTCAGGATAGACAAAGACATCCATTAATAACCCACACCTTTTAAGACAACCATTTCTAATGTTTGATTGAGTCATGTGTTATTTCTCTATATGAATTCAAATCTATCATTTTTTAATAAATCCCTAGAAACACGCACTCCATAAACCGGGAAAAGCCCTTCTCCCTCACAGCAACTTGCGCACAACCAATAACTTTAACAATTTTTTAAAATTATTTTTCGCATGTAAGTACACGCAAAGAAACGCCTTCACACGCAATGATACGTATTTAATTTTTTTATGAATTTTCAAGACCTAGACACAAAATTAATTAGCGTTAATATGCCCGCATTGAGACCGAATAAAACTCAATAAAACGACGTACATCCGTATGCAACAAGAGGAACTTTAATGCAGCAGCAAAAGAAAATCCTTCGACTTAAACAAGTGCAGGAAAAAGTCGGTATAAACAAATCAACCATTTACCGATTAATGAAAGCCAATCGATTTCCTAAGCAAATCAAACTCAGTACCCATTGTGTGGGATGGCATTTAGATGAAATCGATACCTGGATAGAACACCGTACTCACACATTAAATTAAAAAGGAGATATAAATGATGCAACACGCTTTCAGCATTCCCCCATTGCTGATACCCGCCCTTCGGTACGCAAGAGCCGGCTTTCCCGTTTTCCCTTGCGCAGCTGGAGGCAAAACACCCTTAACTCCTAATGGCTATAAAGATGCGACAACTCATCAAACGCAAATTGCCACATGGTGGGAAAAGTGGCCTAACGCCAACATCGGCATTCCAACAGGCAACCCATCCGGTATGTTTGTAGTGGATATTGATGTTAAAGGTAATGGCTTTGAGTCGCTTCAAAACCTGTTCACCCAATACGGTGCGTTTCCGAATACCGTTTCGCAAACCACAGGCAGTGGTGGCAAACATTATTGCTTTAAATTACCCAAACAATGTGTGATTAAAAACAGCGTTCAAAAATTAGGAAGTGGCATCGATATTCGTGGTGACGGTGGCTATATTATTGTGAGCCCATCGGTCTTAGACAACAAAGGCACCTACAACTGGGATGAAAACTCTGACCTCTCCAAACCCATTGCAGATGCCCCTGATTGGCTCGTCGATTGTATAGAAAAGAAAAGTCACTATCAATCCAACACTGCCCTTCAAAGTGCCTCAGATGTCATTACAGAAGGCCATCGGAACAGTCGATTGATGAGCATTGCTGGTGGGCTCATTCACCAAGGTGTTCCCGCTTCATCATTGAGCACCGTATTACATTCGGTGAATACCCGACTTTGCAAACCCGCACTGGCTGCCAAAGAAGTGGAAGCCATTGCTCAAAGCGCTGCTCGATACGCCCCAACAAACTACCCATGGGAAGCACCCAAACCGTTTAAATCAGAAACCTCAACCGTCACCAAACTCACGCAAGACATGCTGCCTAAAGTCATCAGTGATTGGGCGTTTGATATTGCTGAGCGCATTGATGGCCCGCCTGATTTCGCAGCCGTTGCGATATTAACGGCTTTATCTTCGGTGGTAAGTTCACACTTAAGCGTTAAACC
>NZ_JBUZOU010000035.1:0-7898 GCF_055326765.1 Pleionea sp. WD8-19
CATAAGGTGCGCGTGTCTTCTTCACCAATTTCTGAGAATCCTAAATGGCCGCGTAAGGGGCTTTCTCGTACTGCTTGGCGTTCTGCTGCGTCCAGTAAGGCTTTTGTGGTTGGTCGATCATTCGCTGCATCACGTTGTTTCGTGTCTATTGTTTCACTCTGATTGGGTGCAACAGTTACATTGTTGAGTCGTTCGCGCAGTGCTTGAGTTTCGGTACTTAACATAAACGTTCCTCGTGTTCATAGATGATTTCAATGGCGGCTTTGTGTGGTAAAAACAGATCAACAGTCACTCCGTCAATCGGTTTTAAAATTGGATAAGTGTTAAAAAGCTCGATGGCATGTTGTGCGGTTTGTGGCGTTTCAATGCCGGGTAGTGTGAGTGCATGCCAATCCCTTTGTGCGGTTCGTCCTGCAATTCCTCGGTAACCAAAATAAAAACTTTTGTAGGCGATTTTCATTCCATCGAGAGACTGAAACGCCAATTGCAAATAAGCGCGGTTTCCATCTTTAATTTTGTGTAAATAGGTTCGCGCTACCTGAAAGTATTCGGGTTTGCCTTGGCTGCTTAAAACCGCTCCAGATTGCGCAGTGAAAGAATGAGTCACGAAAATCAAATCACAAGCGCTGCAATGCGTTGAGCTAGGCGCGTTTTCATGCTCGCAGTTTGGACAAATACGAACCGGCTGGGGTTGAAATTGAAAGCTGCAAAACTTGCATTTAATCGCGTATAGACTGACCAACTCCTGACAATTTTCACATGCTTTAACACGCTTGATGGTTTGTCCTTTTTCTGGTGGAGTTGCGCAATCGATGGGGCCGAAGCGTTCCAAACATCCGCCAAAATCCAATAATAAGCAATCGACTTTTCTCGTTTCTGGAGAGAGGCGAGCGCCGCGTCCCACCATTTGAATGAACAAGCCAAGTGATTTGGTCGGGCGCATCATCACAATGCAATCAATGGGCGGAATGTCCGTGCCTTCGGTTAATACTCCAACATTCACTAAGCCATCGACTGTTAAATTGTGAGCCGCTTCAATCAGTCGTTCACGTTCGTCATCGTCCATATCACCGTGAATGACTGGGACGGTGTAGCCCATTTCAGTGGCGACCTGAGAGATTAATTCGGCGTGTTTAATGGATACCGCAAAAAACAATGAGAGTTTGCGTTTCTGAGCTTTAAGCGCGATGCGTTCCCATTCGAGAAGTGCCGCCACCACTTGTGGGTATTGGTTCACACGTTGCTCTAATAAAGTTTTCGGAAAATCGTTGCTGCCACCTAAACCTTTGAGATTGGGTTTACCTAAATCATTAACCGGTTTGGCAGTGATTGGAACTAAATAACCCTGTTCCATTAATTGCTTGATGTTCATTTTAAAGGCGACACCATCAAAAACTGTGGCGCTATCCTCACCGTAAATTAATCCATCGTTCATCCGGTAGGGTGTGGCAGTAAACCCAGTGACGTTCACTTTAGGATTGATTAAACGTAATGCCTGAATGATTTTTTTGTACGCGGATTCGTCTTTCGGTCCGGCGTTGTGCGCCTCATCGATAAGAACCAAATCAAACTTTTCGACGTTGTGTACGATGTTTTTCAAACTGTCGCGACTGGCGATGGTCACTTGCGCAATTTCTTTTCGTTTAAGCTTAGCGCAATACACACCGAGCGGACATTCCGGAAAAACTGTTAATAGTTTTTTCTCGGCTTGTTGAATGAGTTCTTTTCGATGCGCCAATACTAAAATGCGAGCACTGGGTTTGAGCTTTAAAATTATTTTTAACAACGCGGAGAAGACAACCGTTTTACCCGCGGCTGTTGGGAGCACTATCACAGGATTTTTACCCGGATGTTGACACCAGTAAGTAAACAAGGCATCAATCGCTTGTTGTTGATAATCACGTAATTGCATAGAGGTTTATTGCACGCTCAAGTGTGCGCCGCCCGAAGGCGGCAAGGGATCAGCTTAAAAAGTTAGGCATTGCGCCAGAATGGGTTTGTGCTTGTGTGATATGTGGCTGTGGAACGTTAAGGGGTTGTTGTGTTGATTGAGCTGACATTTCTTTGGGCAAAGGTTTAAATCCAAAGATGATGTTTTTATCAGGGTAGCGGCCGGATTTGTCCACTTCTTTACCGACACGACCGATAAACTCTTTGCCTTCTAACGCATGCACTTGACTGGTTTTTAACGAGCCTTGCGATGGCATGTGACAAGCAATGAGCCAAGCTTTAATTTTTTCCAATGAGATCCGAACGGCGTCGCTGTTTGGGTGTTGTACCACAAAGTTGGTCCAGATCTTACGGCCTTTGTATTCGCCACTTACCACTTCAAATTCCACAATAAACATTTTGCCATTGGCAATGTCTTCTAACTTAACATTGACAGCTTGCAGGGGTTGATCACCATTGGGGATCAAATCAAAGGGTTTGGCCACGTCGATGGTATCGAGATCACCAATCACTAAATCTTGGTTCACAAAATTATTCATAGGTCTTTTCCTTTTGGTTTCTTTCTCAATTGATCAATCGCGCTTGAATGTATGCTTCGAGATCGGACAAGCGATATCGGATCCTATGGGAATTGAGCTTTACATAAGGCGGACTTCTTTCGGGATGTCGTGATCGCATTTTTCTTAAGTACGCCTCGGTGTATCCAAGGTAATGCGCAGCCTCTTTTGTTGAGAACATCACTTTTTGATCGTCATGCAGCTTCATGAGGTTGTACCTGTTGATAGAAATGACGAATGCCGTTAAATAATTCCTTAAAATCGAGCGGCATTTCAGCGGGTAAATTAAAACGGTTTTTCGCTTCGTGACTGGCGCAGTGTTGAGTGTGCATCAAACGTTTACCAAACGATTTGGCAACAGTTCGCTGTGTCATACCGTCTTGCACTTTGCGTTTGGATTTATCAAAGTCGGCAAACAACAAAACGTCTGGCCATTGTAAGAAGGGGGGCAGGGCACGCTTTTCGTGTAAGTCAGGAAGCCAGCGATCATAAGCTTCGCCGGTTGGATCATTAAACGAAGAAACCACCGCATGGCCAATCAACACAATGTTCATGTTGCGCAGGTTGCGTAATTTTTCCAGCTTGGCAAAAAACTTTACGAACCATTCGCCTAACGCAACATTACCTTTGCCATAATCAATGTCACCAAACGATTGTTTGCCGTGACGACGTGCCACTTCCTCCATTACCGCGCGTTGAAACGAAGACACCGAGTCCACAATCAATGTTCGGTAATGGGTTTCGTTATCGATGAGTTCATCAATCGCGTCAAAATAATCCTGTGCATTTTCCGGTTGCGCAAAGGCAGGGACGTCCAGTCCCACCGCGCCATCTTCCCCTGGCAATAAAATCGGAGCGGGCGAACCCAAACACGATGACGTCGTTTTTCCAACACCGGCTGTACCATAAATGGCAACGCGCACCGCTTTTGGAGAGGCGGCGCTTTTTACCGCGCCTAACGTCATTCGACTCATGCTTGTACCGCCTTGAAAGAAGGAACTCCAGGTTCAATGGTCAACAGCGGTGAGAGCTTCGCGTAATGTTCCGGGTGCAGTTCGGCCAAACGTTGCACTGCTCGACGGTCTTCTTTGTACACGGTTTTGGTTTCGACTTTGAAAGGCTGCAGCGCTTGAGGGATGGTTTTTAAGATGGCTGGCAGTTTTTGCTCATTCCAAATGCGCTTGTTGTTGATGGTGGCTGCCAGTTGACCCAAGGTGCGCTTACCGGTGGGCTTTGAGGCGATGGACTGCTTCATTTCGTTGCTTTCTGCCATTTGGCGTTCTACCTCCAATCGGGCGATTTTCGCGTCTTCTTCTACGGTTTTCAGTTGTACCCACTGTGTCTGCAATTGTTCAAAACTTAAGCTCATTCTCAATCCTCACTTCTGGTTACGGTCTGCCAATGTCGCGGCAAGGTGTAATTTACAAAAAAATAACACGCAATGCAACACAAATAACACATAATTACACAGAAAATTGCAAGTTATAGCCCGGTTGTGGCGACTAAAGGAAGGGATGCAGTGTAAAAAATGCGGATAAATACACGTTGAGGTGTTGTTTGGTGTGTAATTTTGTGTTTAAAGTAAAAAAGAGAAACGGAGGACAAAAAAAAGCCCGGCTTGGCCGGGCAGGGGAATTTCCTCGCTAAATCACGAGAATTAAAACTTGTTTTTTAGCGCTTGGGTGACACGGCCAATGATTTCAGGTGGCTGGGTCAGTTCGGAAAGCAGCGCTGAGTCGTTGCTGTAAGACGGATTATCGTAAACCAAACGAGGACCTGATGGTATGGCTATTTTGATCCGACAAAAAAACTCGAGCCCATCAGCAGAACGCATGGCGTACACCTGGTCATGCTTCAGTTCAGTTGCGGGTTCGACAAAAGCCAACTCACCGGGATTCAGCGTTGGTGACATGTGGTCGGTTTTCACTGGCACTTGTTGCCCGCGGATCAAATACTCGTCGTTTTTGTTGATCGTAAACGCCGATATGTCCACATCCAATTCTTTGGCCAGCGTTCGTAACGCGTCCGAAGAGGGAGAACGATACCCATTGAGCCAATTGGTTAGGCGTGAATACGAATACTCGGAGTGCTTTGCGAACTCCCGAACGTTTTTGTATTTCTCAAGGATTTCCGCCTTGATGCGCTTGCCAATTTCCTCGCGCTCGACTTTTTGATCGTCCATTTCTTGCGCTCCACTGTGTTTGTTTTCTGTCATTTGTGTGTATTTGTGATTCATTTTGTCACGAATATACACGGAATAACACGGTAAAACAAATATATAACACTGTTTGTGGGCGTTTTACGTACTTTTCTCGGCCCGTTTGGGTCATTTTTTGCACCGATGAGGAACCACAGAATGGATATTGCCGATCACGCCGATTTACAACAAGAACGGTTATTGCAAATGCGATTGAACGCACGCGTAACTTACTCGGGCGTCTCACCTGAACTTTGTGATGAGTGTAATGAACCGATTGAACCCAAGCGACGACATTTAATTCCTGGCACGGTGCATTGCGCCGACTGTGCAAACTACCTTGAAAACTTAACTCGGCGGTAACTATGACGTTTCAAAATCATTTAGACGCAGCGTTGTTTTACGCAAAAAAAGGTTGGGCCGTGTTGCCTTTGCATTCCGTTGAAAGCGACGGTCGATGCAGTTGCCGACGAGCCGATTGTGTTTCACCGGGTAAACATCCGCGCACCATAAAAGGAGTAAAAGATGCCACAACAGATAAGGACATCATTACCCGTTGGTGGACGAGCTGGCCCGATGCCAACATTGGCATTGCCACCGGAAAACAATCGCAGTTGGTGGTGCTCGATTTTGACGACAAACTCGGCGGGCTCGAAGAGTACCGACGTTTGCTTCAAGAGCACGAAGTATTGAACAAGACGATCCAAGTGCAAACCGGTTCGGGCGGCTTTCATATTTATTTGAAGTATCCGGAAAGTGTGCACGTAGGTTGTCGAAATAAACTCGGAGGAAAAGGGGTGGAGGTTCGAGGCGATGGCGGTTACGTCGTCGCGCCTCCCTCCAATCACATCAGCGGTATTCACTATCGTGAGTACGGCCAAGGAAACGCATTAATAGAGCCATCATTGGCTCTTTTGTCTTACATAGGACAACGCAATGGCAACGCGCCCGAACGCATTCAAGAATTCAAATCCGACATTCAACTGACTGACAGTGAATTGCATCGATTAAAAGACGCGTTGGAACACATTCCTGCGCTAGGCGATGACTGGCTCCATGTGGGGATGGCCATTCACGATGCAACCGGCGGCAGTAGCGAAGGGTTTCATCTTTGGGAAGCGTGGAGCAAAACCGAACCCGGTTATGAAGATGCGGATTGGAAAGCGCACTTTACCCGCTGGCAAAGTTTTCGAAGTGATCAAACCGAAAGGCGCACATTAGCGAGCGTGTATCAAAACGCTAAAGAGCGCGGTTGGTTTTATGTGCCAGAAAGTGAGCTAGGTTTTGTGATGGATGTTGAACCTAATCCAACAACGAATGAATTTTCGTTTGAAGATGATACATCGACAAACCTTGAACCAAAGAAGAAACGCGAAGTCATGAAAGTTGGCCGGTTAACTGTTCCAGTGGTGGATAAGGAAATGCTGCCGGAATGTTTTTCCATTGGTGAATTACAACAAGAAGTGATGAACGTTGAGTCGCTTTGGGGGGACCATATTTTATTTATGGGATCATTACTCATGGTGGCTGGTGAACCTAAAATTGGCAAGAGTCAATTCTTTCTCAGAATGGCTGTGCAAGCGTCCATTGGGGGGGAGTTTTTGGGGATCCCATTTACTCGTCCGTTGCGCGTTCTTTGGGTGCAAGCGGAAATTCACGGCGCTTGGTTAAAAGATCGTGTGGGAACCTCGACCAATCAAAAAACGCCAGAGCAACTCGCAAAGATTTATAAAAATTTATACGTCACACCTCGTTTAGATCTCACGCTTACCGACGATACGGATTTTGCCGTTGTAGCCACGATGGTGCGCAATATCAAGCCCGACATTATTTGTATTGATCCAATCATTAATTTTTCCGAAGCCAATGAAAACGATGCGCCCGACGTTCGCCGATTAATGCGACGCGTTTCTACGTTAACCAACGTTGATGGAAAAGAAGCAGCGTTAGTGTTGATCCATCATGTGAAGAAAGGCGGGGGAAAGGTTGATGTGAATCAATCCGCGTTTGATTTAATTCGAGGTTCCAGCGCGTTTCGTGGAGCTTACGATTCGGGTGTTGTTTTGGCTCGTAATAAGTTTGACGAAATTGAAGCGCACTTTGAATGTCGCAACGGCAAAAGTCCGGACAAAACTGGTTTGAATTACGATCCTAACACCAACGCGTGGATCATGTTTAAACCGTCCATCAGCAAGGAAGGCAATCACTTTTCGTGCATTGAGGAGGATGAAGGACCGCTCTCACGCAACGATTTTGAACGTTGGAGTACCCTGGTGTATGACTTTATGGAACGCTCCAACAAAGCCTCATTCGAACGCTTTGAATTAGAAATGGAACTCATCCGACAAATGAAAGCGCGAAAATTAAAACCTTACGCAGAAAAGAAAACGCGGGAAATATTGCAAGGCATTCCCAAGCTTTATCCCAACGTTGAAGTCGATAGTCGTGGCCGCGAATACCGCATTAAATTTAAAACAGGAGCTCATATTAATGAATATAACTGAACGTGTAACCAACTCAAATAAAACTCAATCTCGTATTGTGACAACTGGTGAAAAAATGATGCGTGACATCTTACGCACCATTGAAAAAAAGAACCACGATTACGGCGGTTACGACGATGAGTTTGCCAATTTTAGTGCCACGCAAATCATTAACGTAGCACCTGCTAAAGGCGTCCTTGTGCGCACCATTGATAAGATTGGGCGTATCAATACCTTTATCGAAAAAGGCCGCTTAAAAGTCGAAAATGAAGGTGTCACGGATGCGATCAAAGACACCATCGGTTACATGATCATTTTGGCAGCGATGTTGGAGGCCGAACGATGAATCGATTAAACATTAAAGAAAAAGCACGTTTGATGTACGCCTTGGATGAAAAACCGATGGCCATTGCGCGTGCATTAAATCTCTCGCCCCATGTGGTTCATCAAATGGTAAAGCCACTCAAAACGACTAAAAAAAGAGGCGCGTTATGATTATACAACTGGCTCATTTTCAGCAAATTTCTGGCGGCACTTTCTGTCGGCATTTTAGAGGTGCAAAATGCCGGCTGCGTAAGTCGTTGATTACAAAGGGGAGTAGCCTGTTACTTTCTGTCGGCAAAAATCTTGACATATTATGGCAAAAAACAACTAAGTCATTGATTGCTAAAGACGTTAACCGGCATTTTTCTGTCGGCACTTTTTCTGCCG
>NZ_JBUZOU010000036.1:0-7648 GCF_055326765.1 Pleionea sp. WD8-19
GGATAGGGATAATCCGACGCAACAATCGTACGCAAAGCCATTTTTCGCCGACACATCAAACAGTTAAATAACAATTTTCGGGACGCTGACCCTACTGGTAAAAAATTTTCCCAGACGCGCTTTTTCTTGTAAAGCGTTAATTTGCCTCGATGGGATTTATCTTTTAGTTGCGATAAAAACAAAGCGGCGTTAGCCGCTTTGTAAAGAACGCCGACGCTCGGCGAGCTGGTGCAGATGTTGATTAAGTAAATGAACCAGTGGCTTGTTTTTGCCAAGCTTGGCCAGCTCAACCATGCCGCCGATTTGGTGGATGCGTTGAGTAAGCGAATGCTCAAGACCACTGATTTCCTTGTGGCCTGCAAGCATTAATGCCGTTTTGGTTTTGATAGTGTTGATTAAAAGACCGTTGTTCATGGCGTACTCCCTGTGGGATTGGTGAATGAGCCATGAACGGCAGCACGAAGCGGAGAACTGGCAAGGGCGGCGCGTCTTTTGGCGCCGTGCATTTACCCTTGCCGGTTTGAGCATCGTGCTAGAGTGACGGCTTATTCAGCAAGCACACTCACTCACAGACGACTCGGAGCTTTTCATTAAAGAGTGCTTTTTGTGCGTGTTTTACCGCACACCTAAAAACACACCCGGCATTTAACATAGTGCAAATTAGGCGGCATTGCTTCCAGTGGACAGCAGGGGCGGCTTTATCGCCTGTGCTGACCACTGCGCCTAATTCCCGGCATTATGTTTATTGCTGGGGGTGTGGTGAAACCCCGAAGCGCGGGGTGCAAACTGGAGGGAAGCATGACCGGAAGTTTGGGGGTTGATAAACCGAGAGCGTGGAGGATGCTTGAAGGGTTGGCGGCTTAGTTGCTGATAGGGAGAAGCAACTAAGATGACAAGCCTTGAAGCAGCCGCATCCGGCCGCTTTCAATCTGTCGATGTGTCCGACCATTATCGATATTCTTTGCCATGCCAGACTTTCAAGATATAAACAATGTCACCTTTAAAACTGTATCGGACTACATAATTTCCGGCTACAAACTCTCTTGCATCAGGCTCTTCTTCAAGTACTTTTCCAAGCTCGGGATGGAGCAATAATTTTTGTATTGAGTCCATTAATTTGCGTGCGTATTTATCGGCTGCTACCGGATTCTTTTCAGCGATAAATTCACGCAACCTTTCTAAATCATTGAAGGCTTCATGAGTAAATCTAAGTCTCATATTTTAGGCGGTTCCTTCTCATCGGGTTTACCCCAACTGGCAACCCAGGCCATCACTTCATCACCATCAATGGTATTGCCTTCTTCGATGTCGACTAAAGCTCGGCGTGTCTCTAAAAGCATTTGCTCTTGACGGTCCATGCGCTCAACATATTGGCTAACCGCATCTTTGATGATCCAACCTTTAGAACGATGGAGCTTTTCCGCAATGGACTCCAGTTTATCCATTAAATCATCAGACATTCTTACGCTGGTCATTGGCATGATAATCACCTCTCATTCAGCTTCTCATACAGATGCATTACAGTGTAATACATTGCATTACAACAGTCACTCATCATTTTCTGCAGCCAGCTCAGCGAACAGTTCATCAACCTGTTCTCGATGCGTCTTCGCGGGATGCGTCAGATCATGCACTTCTTTCAATCGACGAATGGACACCTGCGTATAAATCTGAGTAGTGTCCACTTTTGCGTGTCCGAGCATCTCCTGGATGTATCGGATGTCCGCACCGTTTTCCAGCATCACCGTCGCCATCGTGTGGCGGAACAGATGGCAGGATCCACTTTTGCCGGTGTCAGCCTGTTTCACGTAACGTCGAACAATTTGCGTCATGCGCGCTGGTGTAAACGCTTCGCCGAAGTGAGTCAGGAAGAAGCAATCCGTATCGATCCCGGTTTGTAATTCCGGTCGTGCTTCCATCAGGTATTTATCGCACCATTGGATCGCTCGTTCTCCAATCGGCACCATCCGATCTTTGGCGCCTTTGCCAAGGCGAACCATCAGGGTTCCGCGTTCGCGATCCAGATCGTAAAGTCTTAGATTGATCAATTCCATACGTCGAATGCCGGTGCTGTAAAACACTTCCATCACGGCGCGATCACGAATGCCCATTGCCGTTCGTGTGTCCGGTTGATTCAAGATCGTCTCAACTTCTTCCGTGGTTAATACATGCTTGGGTAAGCGTTTTTCGATTTTCGGTAATTCGATATCGGCGGCGGGATTGTAGAGGATGTAATTCTGTTTACTTAGCCATTTAAAGAAGGCGCGCAGTGATCCGAGTCTGGAATGTTGCGACTGGAACGTCAGTGGTTCGCCGTTTTCTTTGCGGTAGTGATACAGATAACGCTGATAACGCTCGATGATCTGCTTGGTGATTTCATTCGGTCGAGTTAGTCCACGTTCTTCACACCAGAGCATAAAATAATTGATATCGCGTTGTCGGTGTTCGACGGTGCGATCGCTGTAGTTTTTTACACCGAGTGATTCTAAAAACTTTTCACGGAAGGCGGCGAAGCCATTCGGATCATTCAAATCACCGACCGGCGGTTTTTTCTTGGCCATGTTAATGGCCTGTTGTAGATACATGGGTCGTTAACGACGTCCTGTCTACCGCGACACTTGAACATCCATGTTCATCGTACGTACGATTGTTCTCATCATTTTTTATCGGGAACAGTTCATTTTGATGTTCTTCGAGTTCGATAACTTTAGAAGCCTTGTTACCGTTGAGTTTGGCGTCGTTTTTATCGGGTTGACCACCACCGGACTGAACACTGACCACACCCTGACCGAAGGCTGACCGCAAGCCATTTAACCCTGACCGGTTTTTGTCGTAGCCTAATTTTTTCACGTCGATTAATCCGTTTAGGAAGGTATCGTGACTATTTTTGGAACCGGTAAAGAGCAGTTCATAATGGAAGCGTTGCCGATGTCCATTCGTATGAGCAACTAAATAATCGAGGTCGGTTAACCGTGACAGATGCACTTTTAACGCCGTATCACTCCAACCTAATGCATCGCGTAATTGTTTTCGGCTAAAGCGATAATCACTTTGTTCCACGCCGTGAGTTTTGCATTCTGCTTTAACGTAATCGCTGATGAGTGATAACAGTTTTCGAGTTTGCGGCGGTAACTCGTCCAGTGTTCGGCCCAGTACTTCATGCGCGAGTTGATTAGCCACGGCAATATCATCGAGCGTTACTTCGATGTATTCCATGCCGTTGTCGGTTTTAATATCACGCTGATATTGATGCAAGAATGCAATCGAGCGGATGAGCGCTAAATACTTTTGATGGTCGCGACGGGTTCGGGTTTGATGGCTCAGGAACGTCAGATGTTCGGCATAAGGATTTACAACGGCCAGGGGTTTTAACAAGCGCTGTGCGTTTCGATGCAGTTTAATCAGGTGCAGCTTTTTATTCTTTAGTCGCATGCCTTCAAGTGTTTCTGCTATCCGTTGTTGCTCGTGGATCGCTTCGGTTTGTTCTCTCGATTCGTTCACCGTCAGCACCAGACAACGATTCATCAACTCTTCATCAATGTCTATCGCAGTGGTAGTCATAAACAACATCACTGGGCCTTCGACATGATACGTCTGCGTTTCCAGATTACCGGTGCTGGCATTTTTGCCAGTACTGGCAATATTAATTTCACCTTCGGATTGCAGCAGTTTTAACGCATAGCTGGCGTTCTCTGCGCCTTCTTCCTCAGCGATGGCCAGTATTTTGTTTTTTAAATTGGTTTCGCCCAGGTAATACAAGCTCTGACCGGTCATCGCTGAGTATTGAACTCTTTCTTCTTCCGGCATCAGGTTTAATACCGCATCCATCAATGAGGATTTACCAGCAGCACTCGATGACTGGATAATCACAGCTAAGGGTTTATCGAGTTTTCGGGAGACGCCGGCCAGATATCCCACCAGTTTGTTAGTCTCTTCACCGACCACACCGCATTGATTAAAATCTTCGAGGATACGAGCGAGTAAGTTTTTATCTTTGAGTAAGGCTAACGCTTCTACTTTTTCACTGTCGTCCAGTTCGATGCTTTTTTCCTTCGGTGCCAAGGTATTTTGTATCTGTTCTTCCTGAAGTGCTTCGAGCTTCAACAATACTTTGCCTAAATCCTTTTTGATGATTTGTTCTTCGCAACCCAGTTCACTCGCCGCGATTTTAATAAACGTCTGCCGTTGTTTCGCATTGTAAAGTTCCAGTGTATCTACATGCACCGATTCATTACGACTCACCATTACATTCACTTTTAGCTGGTCATAACTCAGGTTCCGATTCAGTCCACGAACACGATACAAACGCTCACCAAAGGCGATTTTAATTTCGCGTTCGGTCACTTCGGCTTCAACATTTTGAGCGGGTTGATGTTCCACCGATGGCGAGGGTTCAGGTAAATCAGCGGCTAATGAGAAAGAGTCTTTCTTTTCCTGTTCAACGATTTTTTCTTCGGTCGGCTCTGGTGTATTTTGTCGTGGTTTCGCGCTTAACATGGGTTCAGCTTTGCGGATAACGAGCGCCAGCGATTTAACCGCAGGCTGAACCTGTAATGCGTATTCATTCGCATCCATCCCTTTAGGGAACAAGATGCGATAACAACTGATACCGTGTTTTTGTAATTCTTCCGCTAACTTTTCCGCCGCAGTGTTTCCGGCCTCGTCACGGTCGTAAGCAATCAATACACGCTTAACCTGGTGGTTGATGAGTGCAGCTAAAATATCCGACGTAAAGCCATTCACACCGTAAGAAGTAGTGACATTTCTAAAACCGTGACACCAGAAGGTCATCGCATCAATTAAACTTTCGCACAGGATAATTTCGTCAGAACCTAAACTTTTTTCATTCCAGACGCCTTTATGCGGCCCCGGTAAATACAGGTGATATGCCGTGCCTTTGCGTAACGCCCGCTGAATTTTTCGGCCATAAACCTCAGTGATGAGTCCGTTTTTATCGAACACAGGCACAACAAGAGAACCGTTAAAATGCTCATGGCCAGAGCGTCTCATTATCCCGATGTTTTGCAATTTACCGCGCAATTCCGCGCCAGCCTGACGGTTACTTTCCGGCAGGCGATAACTGAGCGTGCGATTAGCAAAGCCCAGTTTAAAATGGTTTATCAGTTCGGGATGATTGAGTCCGCGCGATCCCAGATACTCGATGACTTCCGGGCTTTTTTTGAGAGTCTCATGATAAAAATCGATGACGTTGTTTAAGGCTTCCTGCTCATCGGCTTCCGTCGATAACGGCGCATCCAGTTTTCTGACTGAGCCGTATTTTTTCGGTTGTGTGGTCGCTCCCGGCTTCCTGCCTCCCGCGACACTTGTTCGTCCCTGTACATCGTCGGCAGCTAAGGCAGGAGCGTAATCGTTCTTAAGCAACTCCACCGCATGTTTAAACGATACGCCCTCAATCTTCATCGTCCAGTCAATCACTGAACCGCCGACACCGCAGGCACCCAGGCAATGCCACAGGTTTTTATCGGGACTGACGACTAAGGACGGGGTTTTATCATCGTGGAACGGACAGCGGCAAACGTAATCCTTGCCTTGTTTCTTTAACTCGTAGCCTTGGCTTTTCAGCAACCGAACCAGGGACACCTCTGTTTTCAGTCGTTCGATCACATCGTCGCTAATTCGTGCCATTTCCGATATTTCCCCAAAACCCTGTCAATACCCAAACCAATAAAATAACTCTGTTGCAGAGTACTCTAATATAGAGTATTGTCAACTCTAAATCAAAAAACAGGGGGTAAACTAATGGCGTTCATTCACAACCCGGTGCATCACATGACGCCACAAGATAAACAGTTTTATCGGGAATTAGGCCATCGGATCGCTGAATTTCGTAAGGCCAAAGGACTCACTCAAGTGCAACTGGCCGAGATATTGGGGATCGCTCAACAGACAATGGCTCACTACGAGAGTGGTAATTTGCGAGTTGCTGTTGCTCTGTTACCACCCTTGACCAAAACGCTTGAAGTGAGCTTTTCAGAACTGATGGGCGAAGTTGAAGCAACTAAAAAGAAACGTGGTCCGGCATCCAAACTGGAGCAACAAGTGGCTCAGATCCAACAACTGCCACGAACCAAACAACGTTTTGTGATGGAGATGCTTGATACTGTTATTTCGCAAGCCACTCACTAATTTTTAAGACCATAAAAAAAGCGCAGCCAACCGGCTGCGCTTTAGGGTTCTGCTTATCTTCTATAAATTAAAGCAATGGCTCAATTTTTTCGTGGGTTAAAAGCCACGTTACATTGGCTACAACAAATCCTTTCTAACAAACTTGGCCACCTCAACATTCTCTGATGATATTTTATTTAAAGTTTCTTCACTAATACGAATTAACGAGCCAAGTTTGCTCGATGCTTTTCTAACTAGTTCATAATTATCAATGAGATGCACTAGAACTTGTAACTTACAGCTTTCGCTATTCCAGTAGTTAATAGGGTAAATCCCTTTAACAGCTCCTTTCTCGATTTTCTCGGGATGAATCATCCAAAGAGAGGTTTCTTGAGAAACACTTACCTGTTGATTGCCAAATAGCGTTTTTTTTATTTTTGTTTCCGATGCAGCAGAAAAATCTGAGGAGTAGTTTCTACCATAAGCATATAACAAATCCTCATCATAAATATCACTTTTAAAAATAGCATCTGATAACTTATCAAGTGCTCCTTGTCCGTAAACTGAAAGCTTAAAAATATTATTTTCATGATTTAAGTAAGAAAACTCTCTGCCAAGATATATACCAAACTCACCTGTCTCGTCATCGAAATATATATTCTCAACATCAATTACCTTTAACTCTGACAGTGTATTTAACGTTTTATTCTCATTATATTTTTTATCGCCACTATCATTAACACTATACTCACTTATACTAAAAGGTAGTGCATGTTGAGCATTATCTATAATGTTCATGAGTGTAGATATGTTATCTGTTGAACTCTTTCTAAAATATAAGTTCAACAAAGCTCTATCTGCTATTTTTGCTTTCTTAAAAAACATATTTAATTTCCAAATAGCTTATTTAAATAAACAGCCCAATTATTTACAGTTACAGAGCCCGAAAGATTTTCTTGTGTAATTTTATTAATATTTCTTGTTTGTAGTTTCGATACTTTGTCAGTCTTAGATGCTACTTCAATCGCTCTTACTGAACCATTTTTAAACCCGAGAAGCACATCGGGACGAGGTCCCCATTTACCAGTAATGTTAGCAATACCTTCTAGAGCTCTTTTATAACCAACATCGAAAGCAACACGAACAACATTAGGGTTATTAACAGCATGAAATATGCCTGTCATTTTCGAAAGGAACGCATGACCAAAAGTACCTGTACTTTGAGCTGACCCAACAAAAGTAGTCCTCAAATAACTCAAACCTCCTTTTGCTAAACCTCCAAGACCTGTAAGAAACCCAGCATAATTACCGTATTTATACGCATCACTGGATTCATCAAAAGTATCCTCTCCATGAATCCATTCACTAATAGTTCCGCCGAGACCAAAGGAAACAGTATTCCCCCAACTACCTCCAAAGTTAACCACTTCATCACTAGCCAACCAATCTCTAAAATCTAAGCCCATGTTGGCAATACTTTGAGAAAAGTCCGTTGATGCAGGGATGTTATTCCCACTGGTGG
>NZ_JBUZOU010000037.1:0-7489 GCF_055326765.1 Pleionea sp. WD8-19
CGAAGCGTAACCATTCAATAGACTTTTCAAAAATCTTCATTGATTGTGAGCCTTATATGAAACTTAAAAATAGCTCAACAAACTAAAATAGCATCAAGATTTAGGCTGGGTTTTAATCCAGCCGTTTCAGGCTTCGGTACTACAGTAGTAAAACGGCCGTAACACATCGAAATCCTACCGCTGCTAATTTGGAAAAGCTACGATGGTAATTTAGCGCTCTACATTTAATCATGAAATGTCTCCTGGCTAAAAGTTCAGGAGAGTAAGAATTAATCTTACTTATGGATAGGTGTGTTTTGCTGGACGCTTACAGATAAAGTATCAAAGTTATCTAAAATAATATTAAGATAAAGAGAAAAGTCTTCTTGTGAATTTATTCTATCCTTTATATCCATCAGAGTACTTTCCATACCCACTACATCATTGAGCTTTTTATATTCTTCAAACTTATTTACCAAACTTAAAGTGTTCATTGGTTGAAGCTCCTTCGCGCTTTCAATATATTCTTTTGAATATAACGCTATAGTCCAAATTAAAACCCCAACAAAAGATAATTTCAACTTCAAAGAACGAAGCCGATGAGTTGCATCGGCTTTGGAGCTAAGGGGACTGTTCGGACTTAACTACAACTCTATAAGTCATGGATGTCCCAACTACGTGATGTCATTGCCATTTAGTGTTATTTTCATATTTTAGCGCTCTAAACTTTGAACGAGACAATCAAAAATGAAAATATATATTCCTCTCATTTTTAATAGAGTATTTAAATAATTCTTTTAGTTTAGTAAGAAGAGCGTCCTCTAAATTAAAATCTCGTTCAAGTCTTTCCAAGACGTCTCTTTTGATTTTACTTTCAATTATCCAGTCGTCTTCTCCTTCACCAAGCATGCTGTCATTTAATTCTGAAATAACATCTAAAACCCCAATATTACCTAAATGGTATATTTGCTCAGAGGTTACGGGCATGACATTCGGATGTTCCAAGTTTTGATAGCTCCATTGTATAACCTCATGATGCTCAACAACGTTCTCATCTATTGAACCATCCGTAACAAAGATCGTATATAAATCAGGCATTAGTCAGTATTCCTAATATGAGTTTGTTCTTGTAAGAAGTTTTTAGCTTCTTTACCTCTTAGAGCGCCGGTTTTCGGAATATTTCCTGAAGCATCAAGATATGCTTTTCTGTTCATATCGTAGATTCTAAAATAATTGTTTTCATTATCTTGCATTATTTTTATACCTAGCTTTTCATTTACGAAGTTTGTTTTAACACCGTCATGAGAAAGCTCTCCCTTGATACCCTTTGCATACTTATCAAGAGTTCCTTTTAAACTTCCACTTGTCCAATTGGCACTATGTTTTAAATAAGCAGCTAACCTTTTTTGAGCACCAGTGTTCGTAACATTATCCGCGCCTTCATCAGCATTTCGCAAATTAGTAAGTTTCTTAGGAGCTTTCTTAAAAAAGTAACGAATTAATCCTGCACCAGAAAATAGACCTATGCCTCCCAACATAGCATCAGTAAGTTCTTCCTGCCGCTTTTCACTTTCTTCAATCGACAGCATACTTGAATCATTATGATGCCACTGCATTCCAGCAGCACATGCAGCAGTAGCGCATGTTCCGGGCTCATGACTAGATAACCCAGTACTCCCTGGTGTGAACTTCATACCGTCATTATTAAAGATAAAACTTTCCCCTCCAGCAACCTGCCCATCTCCAACATTAGGCTTCGCACTAGCGTTTGCCATAGCGGCATTCACTTGCTTCACACCTTCTTTCACATTCGAAAGGAAGTTGTTAACAGCACCAGCAGCTACGCTCCGGGCGCCGCCATCGCCGCCTTTCATGCCGGTGATTGAAACGTTATCGCCCTCTCCGCCAACAGTTACTTCTACTTTATGCTTAATGCGACTGCCCGCTTTGGTCACGGTCATAGTAAAAGTTTTTTGGGTTGTGGTAATGTCAGCATTATGCTCCGAGCCCGTTTCTGAAACATACCCACTCGGATCCGTACCAGCCAACGGATTGTTCATAATGTACGAATATGGATTCATACTCTGACTGTTACCTGGACTCTGTATAAACGGATCCACAGAAAGGAATCGTCCCAGATTATAATCGTACGCTCGCCCATTCATATGAATCAGTTGTGCATCGTCCATATGCTCGTGGTCAGTGAAACCGCGAGTGTTTTTCACGTAACTTGGCTCAGATTGATACAACTTAGCCACCGGGTGGTCGGCCAATTGACCGGTTCGAGGTTTACCGAAAGCATCAAAGCTGCGCGTTTCCCGAATGTTGCCGCTGGTATCGAACATCGCGGTGGTGGAACCCAAACGGTCTTTGTGGAAGAACATTAAGTCTTCGCTGACGTTACCGTTGATGTGGGTTTCGGTGAGCATGGCAATGTCATCGATGATGAGTTTCTTTTCGGTTTTGTTGCTAGTACGGACTTCTTCGTACACCTTGCCAACGTACAGCGTGGTGGTGACCTCCCCATTGTTCTTTTTGACTTGCTTGTAACGCATTTGGTCAGCACCGTAACGGAAATCGATAACGCTGCTTGCGGTGGTACTGCTGTCATCCGGGTCGATGCGCTGGCCACTGGCCACCGTGATGGTGGTGGGTTTGTTAAAGGCGTTGTAGACAATGCCGCACCTAGAATCGAACAGTGGGTCGACGGTAGAAATTTGAGGAAGTTAACAGGAAATGTAAAAGAGCGATGAGCGCAAAGCCCACCGCATTATAAGGAATGCATCAGTTGAATAAAACGCTTAATCACCTTCCGTTAGCACTTGATTGCTCGGGTGGGTCCGTTCGTAAACATCTTTCAGGTGCTTAATAGAAACCTTAGTGTATATCTGTGTACTGGTGAGGTTAGCATGACCTAAAAGGCTTTGAATGACTCGTACATCGGCTCCGTTTTCCAGCATTTTGGTAGCTGTGGTGTGCCGGAAGAGATGACAACAACCGACTTTGGCAATGCCTGCTTTTGTTAGATAGTCTCTCAGACGCTGCGAAACGGTAGAAGCGGATACGGCTCCGCCAAAGTAATTTAAAAACAGCTTAGGGCTGTGTCGATTGCGACTTAAAGCCGGCCGAGCGTTTTCCAAATAGTTCGTTAGCCAGTGAGCGGTTCGAGCATTAAAAGGCACCGCCCTATCCTTTCCGCCTTTGCCTTCTCGAACTCGAATCACACCCGACTCAAAGTCCACATCGTGCAACAAGAGGTTCACCATTTCCAAACGTCGGATGGCCGTACCATAGAGAACTTCAAACATGGTGCGGTCACGCAGTCCGGTCAGCGTGTTTAAATCCGGTTGGGCCATAATGGTGCTAATTTCAGTTTCGCTAAACAGATGCTTAGGTAAGCTGTGCCGATTACTCGGTAACTCCAAGTGACATGCTGTGTTGATAAGCAAATACCCTTTTTTTGTTAACCACTCAAATAACGATTTAACCGCAACCAACAAGTTAATCTGCGAGCCAGCACTTAAGGGCTGACCGTTGTCTTTGCGGTAATGATGCAAATACCGTTGATACGCATCGATGATAGGCGTGGTGACCTGTTCAGGTCGCTCAAGGTCTCGCAGTACACACCAGCGCACAAACTTCATCAAACTTTTGCGTCGAGCCTCCACGGTGCGTGGACTGAAACGTTGCACCGCCATATCTTCCAAATAATCATCACACAATCGACCAAACCCTTTCGGATGGCTGAGGTCGGCAATGGGTAAGGTATCCCAAACTCTGGGTTTCATAAGGTTCTCCTTGGTTCAGACAATAGAAGACCAGCCGCCTTGCACAACGCTGGACGGTGGTCGGTTAAAAACAGGGATGATTGGTGTGGGTCAAAATGACCGAACAGAGGTGTAAATTACTCTACAGCAGGCTTGCTACCGAACATGAAGCATTCGGCTGTATAAACCGAATGAACACCGAATTTCGGACTTACAGGGGACTTTTCGGGAGCCTGAAGCCACTTTGCGTTGCGGTTGTAGCGTTCGAGTTTTCCTGAGTGGCTAATTGATAATATTTGCCTTTGTAACCGTTGACCGGACGAACGGATTTAATCAACTCCATCTCTTCAAGACGTTTGCAATGAATGTGAATTTGCGTGTTGCTCCAGTGGGTAAACTCTCTTAAGTCTCGTCGAGTAAACACGATGGGTTCGTTCGCATCCGATTGCTTATCTTCGATAAACTGTTCAATCAGCGTTAAGCATTTACGAGTTTGCGGTGGCAGTTCATCCAGCGTATTTTTAAACACCGGCTCAGCCAATCGGTTCGCTATAGCAATGTCATCCAAAGTCACCTCAATGTACTCAAGGCTTTCCTTCCCTTGCTGAAAGGTTTTCACGTCTCTTTGATACTGATGTAATAGCGCGATAGCATCGATGAGCGTTAAGTATTTCTCATGGTCTCTCCGGGTTCGAGTTTGGTGACTCATAAAGTGCAATTGTTCGGCGTAAGGATTCAAGACTCGATACGGCTTTAACAGGCGTTGAATGTTATGGTGCTTGCAAGTCAGTGCTTGTGTGTTTTGAGCGTGTTGCCAACCGGCCAAGGTGCGCTTAAAACGTTGGTAGGCATGAATGCGCTGCGTTTGCGTTTGCGACTCGTTAATCGATAATACCAAACAACGATTCACCAACTCTTCGTCTAACTGAATGGCGGTGGTGGTTAGAAACAACATTACGGGGCCGCGTACCGTGTAACTGTCGGTGCTGATAATGCCTTTGTTGCGACTAGCCGATGCTAAGGTCACTTCACCTTGAGACTGCAACAACTTTAACGCATAGCTTGCTGAGCTGACTCCTTCTTCTTCGGCAATGGATAAGATTTTATGTTGCAGTGACTCTTGGCCCATGTAATACAGCGATTGTCCCGTTAACGACGATACAACAAACTGTGCTTCTTTCGGAATGAGTTGCAACACACCGTCCATTAACGAACTTTTACCGGCCGACGAATGACTTTGTATAAGGACGGCTATCGGTTTCGGTAACAAACGAGACACACACGCCAAATACGCAATCAATCGATTGTCCTCTTCACCAACAATGCCGCTATCATCAAGCTCCTGTTGCAAGGTGTCGATTAAATTCGGTGCGTGCAGCCAGTCTAGCGCTTCCCGTTTGGCTTTGTCGCTCATGGTCGGTACTTTTACAGTGCGCTGGTCTTGTTTCACCAAATGACTTTCTAAAGCCAATATCAATTGCCCCAAATCGCTTTTAATCAAAGACTCATCCACTTTGCATTCTTTGCTGGCCATTCGAGCAAACTGTTGTCTGGGTTTTGCTTGGTACACATCCAACACATCCACAAAGAAACCGTCTTCCGTTTGCACCAAAAGATTCACCTTCAGTTGCCCTTGCGCATCGCTTAAACCTTTCACTCGGTATTGTCGTGTCTCTAAGGTAAACCACAAGTCGTTGTCTTGCTTCTGCAGCGCCGGTAACTCTTGCGTGTGCTGAACCGTTACATTCGCAGGCACCGGCTGAATCATCAGTTGCCCTTCACCGGACACACTGACACTCTGTTGTAACCACGTTTCAATCAACACCGATGAAGGTTTTTGTTTCAGTTGATAAGCCCAGTCGTTCGATAATCGACATTGCCACGTCGATACGCCAAGTTGACTTAAAGCCTGCATGCGCACAACGTGTAAACCGCTCTCTTTGGGTTCTTGCGTTAATACAAACACCGCACGTTTCACCGCATGATGACGTAAGTGTTGGAAGTCGTCCGCGGAGCTCAATACCGTCGTCACAAAGCCGTACTGCGCAAACTGAAACGCCTGCAAACAGTTATCAAAAATAAGCACCACTTCCGCATCAACAAACCGATGTTGATTCATCAGTCCATGTTCAAACCATATCAAGGTTTCAACGCTCGATGTTTTACGCAATTTATGTTTCGCCATCGTCTTATGACCGTACACACCCACCAAGCCTTTATTGCCAAACAAAGGAAACACCACCGACCCGTGTAGCACTTCTCGTCCATTATCCATGAGCCCCAACGCATTGAGTGCTTGTCGATATTCACGGCCTACTTTATGATTTTTTGAAGGCAATACCGAGCCTAGCGTTCGAGCACAGAACCCGACAAGGTGAGGTTTTAAAAAGGCTTCTTCTGTAAATCCTTTTCGACTTAAAAAGTCATGTGCGGTTTTATCTTGCTCCAACGTCTGTTGATAATGCTCAAATACAAAACGCAGTAACGCTTGTGTGTCTTCAAGATTGGGCAACTTGGGTAACATAACGTTTTCTCCTGTGAATGATAAAAGTCCTATCGCAACATTTTATAAAATAAACGCTGACAAACGATGGAATCAAGCATTGAAAAACCCACAACAAAGACACTCAAGTGACTCAAATTCAACTTAATGTTCACTAAAAATGGCTTATTAATTGCGAGATAGGGTGTGATTGATCGAAAACGATCGTATGAGAGGACTTTAAGGTTTATGAATAGGGAACTTAAGGTTGAACTTATCGCCGCTTAGCGATCAATTCTGGGATCGATAGCACCCTAAAAAAATCAGTAAAAAAATTAGCTCGCTTCTTTTAATTCTTTGTCGATACGTTGAACCACACTCACGCCAACACCGACTGTTTCAGCAACCCTACGAATGCCAATACCTTTTGCTCTCAGGCGTTTGATTTTGTTTTCCTGCTGTGCGTTTATTTTGGGCCTGCCTAGCGTTTTACCGTTCGCTTTTGCTCGCTCCAAACCGGCTTTTACACGTTCTTGAATGATTGAACGCTCGAACTCTGAGAACACACCTAACATTTGAAACATGGCTTTACCAGAAGGCGTTGTCGTGTCGAGCGCTTGTTGGTGTAAATACAAATCAATCTGTTTGCTGTGGAGCTCGTTAAGAAAACCAACGAGGTCTTGAAGGCTACGGCCAAGTCTATCAACCGACCAACTCAGAACAATATCGAACTGTTTACGAATTGCGTCTTTCATTAGCGCATCCAGTTCAAGTCGTTCGTTACGCCCTTTTGCACCGCTTATGCCTTTGTCTTCGTAAACCTTAACCAACTCCCACCCATGACGGTTAATGACTTCTTGAAGTTCTCTAAGTTGATTTTCGGTGGTCTGTTTATCAGTTGAGACACGTGTGTAAATTGCTGCCCTATACTTTTTGGTCATTCTTCACTTCCTTTGTTAATAAACCGACACTACACAAGAGCGGTAAAGGTGTACGGAAAACCTCAATGAATTGCCTAGCTTCCAGCCCTTTATTTCCGGCACACTTTAATTGTTAATTTACATGTACGCAATACAGATGTTTTCAGAACACCTAACGATTAATGGTAATTGCTTATAAAGTGATCATTGCCAGACAATGCCCCGACTTCCTTTTGAAACAAAGGGCATTCCTGCTTTTACTTTTACATTTATCGTAGGCAACGAAACACCCAGCAAAGCCGCTAGGTCACTGCGATTGACTTTCATTTGGATAACCTGAG
>NZ_JBUZOU010000038.1:0-6649 GCF_055326765.1 Pleionea sp. WD8-19
ATGCCGTGTTGGCTGAGCAAACCATTACACAAGTTAACGAAGCCAAACAACGAGCGCACAGTCAAGCCCGTCAATTACAACACGAGTTAACGCAAATCTATGAACACAATCAAATCACTCAAGTGTGGGCTGATACTGCCATTCCTGATGATGTTAGGCGGCTGCTCATTCACGCCGAAAACGATCACAGTCACCAAGCGCGTGATGGTCCTGCCACCGAAAGCATTGATCCGAAATTGTGAAACGGTTCGCTTTGACGGACGACGCAATCGTGACTTGGTGGATTACGCTGTCGCACTTAAAAAAGCACACGCGATTTGTTCCGCACAAGTTAAAGCGTTAGCGCATTGGCACGAACAACAAGAGCGTTAATCGATGGCAAGCGTCACACCCATTCAGTCGTGGTTTTCGCAGTATGCCACTTCGCGCTCGTTCGATGCGGTGAATTTAACAAAGGGCGATGTCGTTGTTGCCGCAACGAAAATGGACAACGGTGGTTCGGCCACCTGTACCAGCCCAAATTTAAGTTTTGATGAAATCGGAAATCAACACGGTTGTTATTTTTGGTACGCGGTGGCTTCGAATGATTTAACGTCGGAAGTGGTTACGGTCACCTTTGGCGGCGCTTCACCCAAAGCGGGTGGTCAGTTGTTTCGCGTTACAGGCGCTGATGCTAACCATCCTTTTGAGCAAATCATTTTTGGAGTGCATTCCGGCAGTGGCTCCAACCCTGAGCCGCGCAGTGAATTCATTACACTGGCTGACTTAGCGAATACTGCCAACGAAACTCTTTTTGTGATTGGCATTGAGGGTGGTGAGTGTTCAACAGTGACACCTGCAACGGAAATACTCAATCCAAATCCGGTGAATTACAAAGCGAATTTATATTCGCGCTACACGTCACCCGGTGTGACATCGTTTGAGTATGCCATTCCCTTTAAATACAACACGGGGATTTATTGCGGCCTTGAAGTACGTCAAGCTGGTGGTGCTTCAACGGAGGCCAGTGGTACTGCCAATCTATCCGCGACGAGTGAAGTTACTGCAACCGCTCAAAAACAGTTTAATGATTATGCAACACTTTCTACCACTTCATCGGTTTCCGGAGTTGGACGCAAGGCGGCTATTTCGTCAGCCACAGTTCAAGCGGTCGTCAATGTCAGTGCGTTAAGTCAAAAACACACCGCACACTCTCTTGAGCTGAGCGTTCCAACATCCGGCACCGTATTGGGCGAAAAACACGTCTATAGCAACGAAAGCATTTCTGTTAAGGCTTCGATCCTTCTTGTTGGAAAAAAGCCAAGTAATGTGAATGTAGACTTATTGACTGCTGCATCGGTTACTGCGTTGGGAACTAAATCTTCCATTGGCACAGCAACACTTTCAGCAAGCATTCAATGGCTTCTTGTTGAAAACGCAAAGACGTTACCCACATTGGATAGCGATGATTTAACACTGTTTGGATTGAGTGGCTTTAGCTTTCAGTCGCTGTCTGATGAATTCACTTTAGTAAAACTTTAGGATTTGAAAATGCCATTATCCACTTCTGCAAAAAATTTAATGTTGGATGCACTTGATATTAATTCCGTTGCATTACATTCCGGCGACCCAGGCGCTGTTGGAACGGATAACGAAATTTCTGGTGGTAGCTACGCACGTCAAAGCATTACTTTTTCAGCTGCAACGAATGGTGCAAGAGATTCCAGCAATCAACCCGCATTTAACGTTCCTGGTGGTGCAACTGTTGCGTGGGTTTCGTTTTGGGCGAATACAACGTTTCGAGGCTCACGCCAGTTGGCGACGCCTGAAACTTTCGGCTCTGATGGGACTTACACACTAACCGATTCTGATTTAGTGCTCAGCGATGCCTAACTTATTAGAACGAGTATTCAGCGGGCGCGATAACGAAATTGAAATTCTGGTTATCAATAATGGAATACCTGTTGATTGGTCAAGTGTCACACGTTGGACATGCGAAGCAAGCAACAACACGCTCGATACACAAGTGGCAACTGGTGCAATTACTGGTGATGCAAACGGAATTATTAAATTGCGATTAGGTAGTGCGGGTTTTACACCGGGCCTGCATTATCTTCGCTTAACAGCTTATGATCCTGAGCATCCAAACGGGCAAGTGATTGCCAGTCCCAACACCAAAAACAAGATTGAAATTCTGGTTGAATAATGTGAGCTTTTCCATAGAGCACGATTTAAAAGACTGTTCAAAAGATTTAACGCAGTTGCAAAAGCTGTCGATTCCCGAAGCGATAAAGATTGCTCAAAACAAAACGCTTTCCAGTGTGCGTGTTGCAGCTCAAAAGGCAATTGCAAAAGAGTCCGGCATGCTTCAGAAAACGGTTAAAGAACGATTGATTGAACGTCCAACCAATCGTTTTGATAAAGCGGCAATTCTGGATGCGAAAACAGGGCGCGCCTATAACCTGATTGCCTCTGTTCCAAAGAGTCAGCGCAGGCCAGGTTATTTTAATAAGCGTATTAAAACGGGGAAGCGTAAAGGTCAATATCGTGCACCGGGTGTAGTAGCCAAGGCATGGGGTGAGCGTAAAGCTTATAAACACACCTTTATCATTAATAGTCGTAATGGGCCGATTGTAGTATCTCGAAAGAACAATAAACTTGAATCTAAGGCCGGCCCATCGATTCGTGAGATATTTAATAAGGATTCGACACGAGATGTAATGAGGGCTAAGGCAAAGGAGCGGATGGCGGTGGAGTTTGAGAGGGCTATGAAAAGATTGGTTAAGTGAAGATTACATCTAATCACGCGTTTATTATTTTTCTATTAATAGTCTCAATTGACTACATTTAAGTAACAATTAACACTTTTGAAAAAGAGTAGCAATAATGAGTAGTGAAATTAGAAAGGTATTAAGTGAACCAGTATTTATCGAATTTAGTGATTACGTAAGGAAAATTAGAAATTCTTTGATGTTTGTAAGCTTTATAGGATTGTTACTAACGATCGGAGGCGTTGAAATAGATAAAACTAGTGCATTTTTAGGAATTAAATTTTCAAACATGACGCATGGCAAAGTTTTAGTGATTACGATAATACTTAATATCTATTTGCTGTTGCATTTTATCTGGGCTAGCTGGGATTCATTCGTTGAATGGAAAGTGCGGCTAACAGGCACAAAAAGCATTAAAAAGAATACTGAAAAATTAACTGATACAACCCTGCCTGGAGATTATAGACAGCATAACTTATATAGATGGTGGTCTTGCGAAAGGCCTAAGATAAATAATATTTCAACTGAATTTTCAAAAATCAAAGACCACTTTGACCGGTGGGAAAGTGTAATGGAAAGGGATAATCTTGCCAACAGAGTAACTGAAATTAAAGATGCATGTAAAGAAATCAAGAAAATTAGCAGTGATATTAAAAACGTAGTTGACCAAGTTAAGGCTTTAAACAATTTAATTGACAAAGAATTAATTAATGAATCATTGGAAAATTTTGATTCTTGGTTCAAGCGATTTCTAAGTAGCCAGAATTTGAGATGGATTCTATTGGAGCTTTCACTTCCAATTGTAATGGGCGTTGGCTCAGTGATTTTTATTATTTGCTCGTTAATTGCTATTCAAAATACATAGTTATTTATGCAAATTATTATGAATTAAGGTACTTTTAGACCCCATACCCCGGCGGGTGCGTGGCCTCGCGGCGTTTCCTTTGTGCGTGGCCTTTCAAATCAGTTTTTTTGTTTTCTTCTCAGGTTATCCAAATGAAAGTCAATCGCAGTGACCTAGCGGCTTTGCTGGGTGTTTCGTTGCCTACGATAAATGCAAAAGTAAAAGCAGGAATGCCCTTTGTTTCAAAAGGAAGTCGAGGCAAAGAATGGGTGTTCGAAACGGTCGAAGTTTTAGCCTGGGAAAAAGAGCAAGCGGTTTTCGGAGCGGTTGGCGATGTTGAAACCGCAGACAAGGATACGTTGTACACACGAAAGCTACGTGCAGAAACGGAGGGCGCTGAAATTGATTTAAGAAAAAAAAAAGGAGAAGTTGCCGAGCTATCGGAAGTTGAACGGCAATGGAGCGGTCTACTTATTGAGCTACGTTCACGCTTAAGGCAAGTTGCGGATAGAGCTTCGCGCGGCGTTATTGGTTTGAATCGAGAACGAGATATTAAAGAAATCATACAAGATGAAATTGATCAGGCATTAGAAGTTATTGCCGACAACTATGACGGATGTGACGAATTCGACGACGCAGAAAGCGAGTCTGAGGAATATTGATGGTGTAAAGTTAACTTTAAAACGATCACTTCAACATTTAAAACCGCCCGAAAAATTAAAGCCTTCGGAATGGGCTGAAAAAAAATGCCGGATCCCAACTGGAAACAAAACGCCTGGCCCTGTTCGCTTCCGAAACGCACCTTACCAAGTTGAACCGCTCGACATGATGGAGCATCCCGACTGCATCCGCATTACCTTGATGTGGGGCGCGCAAACGGGTAAGTCGCAAGTACAGTTGATGGGTATGGGGTACTACATCGATCACAACCCGCAATCGATCATGCACATGCAACCCAGTCAAGGCGATTTGCAAACTTGGTTAAGCGCCAAGTTTGATCCAATGGTCGATACCACATCAAGCTTAAAAACCAAGATCGCTGCCGCTCGTGGACGCGACGGTGTCAATAACCAACGCATGAAACAATACCCCGGTGGCTTTTTAATGTTCGCCTGGGCTGGTTCACCCAAAACCATGCGTGGTCGTAGCGCACCGAAAATTTTTCCCGATGAAATCGACGGTTACGAACGCACCGAAGAAGGTAACGCCATTGGCCTGCTGTTTCAACGCTCCGCAACCTTCGGTGATGATCGTTTGTTGTTTGAAACGTCAACGCCAACGCTCAAAGGTTATAGCGCGATTGAAAGCGCGTTTGATTCGGGTGATCAACGCCGATGGCACTGCGAGTGTCCTCATTGCAATGAAAAGCAATACCTCAAGTGGTCACAAGTGAACTGGCAAAAAGAGGAGAGCGGCGAACACTTGCCCGAAACGGCTGTGTATGTTTGCGAACATTGTGGTGTGGGTTGGAACGATGCCGAACGTTTCGCCGCTATACGTAACGGAGAATGGATCGCTGCAAAACCGTTCAAAGGTCATGCAAGTTATCACCTGCCCGAAATGTGCAGTATGTTCCGACGATTGGCTGATATTGTTCAATCGTTTCTCGATAAAAAATCAACAGGTGATTTTCAAACCTTCGTCAATGTCTCGCTTGCGGAAACGTGGGAAGAAGAAGGCGAAACCACCGATCATCAAACGTTGATGAACCGACGTGAAACTTTTGAACATGAGATCCCTGAAGGCGCTTGTGCGCTGATCCTTTCTGCCGATGTTCAGCAAGATCGGATCGAATACAAAGTCAAAGCATTCGGCCCCGGTGAGGAAAACTGGGACATTTATTTTAAAACATTACGCGGCGATCCTACGACGCAAAAACTTTGGGACGAGTTCGATAAGGAAATTAATCAAACCTTTCGACACGCAACCGGAGCCATCCTTTCTATCGGTTGTACGGTTATCGACTCAGGCGCATTCACCGATCACGTTTATAAATTTGTAAAGCCGCGAGAAGGCCAACGCGTTTACGCCATCAAGGGCAAGGGCGGTGATGGTATTCCGCTTGTCAATCGTGGCAGTCGAAACAACAAGTACAACGTTCGATTGTTTACGGTGGGTGTCGATGCTGGCAAGGATTTGATTTATCGCCGATTCAAGGTTGAAGAACCCGGACCGGGTTATTGTCATTTCTCAAAGCATCCTTGTTTCGATGAGGAATACTTTTTACAGCTTTGTTCTGAAAAACGAGTAACACGCTTTTCAAAAGGCAAGGTTCGTTCGGAGTGGATTAAAAAGCGTGCGCGTAATGAAGCGCTCGATCTCGAAAACTACGCGCTTGCAGGGCTTTATATTTGGCAACCCAATCTTGAGCGCCTTCTTGCAAATCTTGATGCCACACCAGAAGAGCGGCAAGAGAAAGCGCAAGTGAAACGTGAGCGACGACAACAAGCAACAAACAACTGTTGGATAAATTCAGGGGGTGGATGGTTATGAATGAAACAGAAATAAGAGACATGATCGCACGATACCTACAAGCCGAACGCGATGTGCTTGCGGGTAAGGAAATCAGTTTTCAAGGTCGCACGATGAAGCTTGAAGACTTAAGTGAAATTCGAGCGGGTCGTGTCGCATTAGAGCTGAGACTCAAACAGGTTAAAGGTAAAGGGCAGATGGGTTCGCTTGTGAGGTTTTCTTAATGAGTGTAATTGATCGTTTTGCGCTTGCGGTTTCACCCACCTGGGCGATGCGACGACAACACAAACGCATGGTGATTAAGGCGTATGAAGCAGCGAAACCTTCGCGCACTCACAAACGCAAAGCCGATCATCGAAGTGGTGATGAAGCTATAAAGGTCGCAGGCCGAAGTATTCGAGGGCAAGCGCGCTACTACGAAGAAAATTACGACGTTGTTGGTGCTATTTTCGACACGCTTGAAACCAATGTGATTGGCCCTGAAGGGATCCGTGTTGAGCCATTACCACTGACTTTTGATGGTGAAGTGCATGATGCTTTCGCAAGTGAGCTTTCCTATTTGTTTTCGGAATGGTCGTTAAAG
>NZ_JBUZOU010000039.1:0-6552 GCF_055326765.1 Pleionea sp. WD8-19
AGTGAACACGGTCTTGGAAGCGGAGTTTAAATACGATACCGCTTTACAAGGCACAAGCGGGCAATGCTATGGCTTGCCGGCCAGTGAAAACAAGGTCGGTGAAAACTATTTGAAGCAATACCGTTATGACGCGAAGTGTCGAGCCAGCAAAACCACCACCACCATCGATAGTAAAGAATACGATGTGCTCACCCATTGGGACAGCCGCTATGGCCGCGTCAAAGGGCTGACGTATCCGTCTGACCTTACGGTTGCGTATGAGTATGACGCCACCGGCCTCACCCAAACCGTAAAGAACGCGCAAAGTGGTGCCACTTATCGCACCATCGAGGAAATGGATGCGCTCGGTAACTGGACAGAAGCCAGCTACGGTACCTCCACCGCCAGCATCAGCCGCGGCTTTGACCCAGCCAGCGGACAAATGCTGTTTTCTCAATTGCAAAAGGGGAGCACCTGGCAACAGCGTCTCGATTACACCGGGTTCGATGCGTTCGGTAATCTCACCGCCATGGATGTGGACAATCGTGTCGGCGCTAGTGTGTACACCGACCGGGAAACCTTTGTTTACGACGGATTACACCGCTTAACGCGCAGCACACGCACCTATCAAGGTGGCCTGAATAACATCACGAATTACAGTTACGATGCTGTCGGTAATTTTGCCTACAAATCCGACTTTAGTATTGCCAGCAACAATTATGTGTTTGGTAACTCAAGCAAAAGCGCCGGTGGCAATGCGGGCCCTAACGCAGTGCGTCGCGTCACGCTGGCCAATGGCAAAGGCTACCGGTATTACAACTACGATAACAACGGCAACTTAACGTCCGACAGCATTCGTAACATTGCGTACAACGCCTTTAATAAACCCACGGTGATTGATTTAAACCCGGGGCATTATTTGGGCCCTTGGGACACGCAAGCTACCGCTGACATTACGCTGAACTTCTATTACGGCGCTGACCAAATGCGCTACAAGCAATTCAAAAGCACCGGCGAAACGACGATATACATCGACAAGTTGTATGAAGAAATCAAAACCGACAACAAAACCGTTAAGAAAAGTTACATCGGTGATATTGCTGTCGTTACCGAAACCACGGAAAACGGCGTTACCACCCACAATACCAAGTACTTCCATCGTGACCGTTTAGGCTCGATGAGTGCAGTGTTCGATAACGCCGGGAATGTACTTGAGGCCCACAGTTTCGACCCCTTTGGTAAACCTCGAACGGGACGATTGCAGAATAAATTCAACGCCATTTTAGATTCCGATACCTCCACTCGCGGCTTTACTGACCATGAGCATATGGACGATGCACAACTGATTCATATGAATGGGCGAGCGTATGACTATAATCTTGGACGGTTCCTTTCTGTGGACCCGTTTATTCAGAGCCCTGGAAATTCACAATCTTTAAACCCTTACAGTTACATCATGAATAATCCTTTGGCGGGAACAGATCCGAGTGGGTACTTGGCCTTTTTACTTCCTTTAGTGCCGATGGCTATTGAAGCAGTAGGAGCTGGACTCGCTGTTTATGGTGCCTATGAAACAGGTGATGCTATTGGTACTGCAATCTATGAAGTAAGTTCGGGGCAAAAAGATTTAGGAGACGCTGCTGCTGCTGCAGGCAAAGATATTGCGGTAAATGCAGCTTTAACTGTTACAGGTACTAAGCTTGTCAAGCTAGCTCCAGACTCTCTAAAGAACAAAGCAGGAGATGCGCTGAATAAAGTAACGGAAAAGTTTAATGGTAAAGACTCATCAATGAAGAACAATGATGGGCCTGAGAGTATAGGTGCGGCTGCAGATAACGAAACAGGAGTTGATTCTTTAGCTGGTGCAAGAGTTAAACAAAGGATTGAGAGAATAGAAGAGAACTCGACAAAGTCTGATAAGTATACAACTTATTCTGTAGCCGAAGTTGAGACTGCTGAAGGTAAAGTAGAGAATTGGGTAAGTTCAGCAGGAGAAAAAGGAAAAGTTCCAAACAGAATTAGAGAACCTGAAGACAAAGTCATAAAAAATAAAGTTGATGGAATGAATAAGTCAAAAGGTTCTACAGTTAATGACGCAGAGCAAACCATTATGAGAGAGGCCGAAGAAACAGGTGCAACGATAAAAGCTATAGGAGCTACAAGGGATATGTGTTCAGATTGTCAAAATGTAGCAAAGCAGAAAGGAGTGCTAGATAAAGTAGTAACAACACTTGAAGACATTATTGAGGTTGATTAAATGAACTTAAGTATTATTGTTGCAATAAAGTGAGAATAGCTATGAGTATGACAGATAAAGAAGCTTGTATGGAAGATACAATTGAACTGACAAGTGAATTAAGAGATTTGAATGATGAATCTTGGAGTGAGCTGAGAAGTTTGCTTGTCAGAAAAGGACTAAATGTTAATGAAGTATTTCTTGTTGCATTCACTGAAAATGGGAAAGGGCTTGAATCTGGTTTGTTAGTTACTTACAACTGCTGTTTCGAGTATGAAGCGGAGACTTATGATTATTCTAACCTTGTTAGATGGTTATCGGGTAAAGAAAATTTGGAGTTGTTTAGTGATTTAGCTGTTTATGTAGACTGGGTTCAGGAGGCATTTTCGTTATTGCAAGAGAGAGTTTAGATACTGTAAATTATTCTATGTAACTGAAAAGTTAAGGCAGGACAGCCACCACTTAGTTCCAAAGCCGATGCAACCCATCGGCTTCGTTCTTTAAAAACCAGCTTACCTTTCTAGTGCTTCCGCGGTTTTACCGGGCACGAGCATATGGACGATGCACAACTGATTCATATGAATGGGCGAGCGTATGACTATAATCTTGGACGGTTCCTTTCTGTGGACCCGTTTATTCAGAGCCCTGGAAATTCACAATCTTTAAACCCTTACAGTTACATCATGAATAATCCTTTGGCGGGAACAGATCCGAGTGGGTACTTGGCCTTTTTACTTCCTTTAGTGTAGCGTGCTTTTTTGTCATCGTAGTTTTTTCCAAATTAGCGGTCGTAGGATTTTGAAGTTTTACGACCGCTTTTTCGCTTTCTCATCGTAGCATATTTTTAATTTACCAAACTTCTGTCGTAATATTTCTCAATCACCGTTGTAAAAATTATCTCACTGCTATCGTATTTTTAAAAATCACTGAAGTAATGAAGTTTTTTACGACGGTTTGGGGAAATTGAATGTGATAATAGGAGTGGCGTAATCTACACCACTTGTTGCTTGATGAGTTCTTTATGCGTGCGCCAGTGTGGCTGCACTAATACACAATTGACGTGGGTAATGGTGACCACTTTTTGTGTTTCTCGGGCCGCTTCGATCAAACTGCCATAACAGAGATTACGGCACAGTCTTAAGTTGCCTTGCGCGGAGCGACATATTAACTCAATGGCGGCCGGATCGAAAGTGTTAATGCCCATTCGATCGGCTTCAAGTTCTTTGACAATATACTGTTCCATGTCATCGTTATTCAGTGGCTTTATGGTTGCTGAATAGGTGATACGACTCTTTATATCCTGATTCACATTGAGTGACAGGTAATGCAACAGATCGCGCCGGCCGAACAAGACCAAGTTATGCATTTTAGGAAATTGCTCAAACAAGAGCCGCAACTTTCGTAACACTTGCATATCGAGTAAGTGTGCTTCATCAATCAGTAGCGCGGTGTCGGGACACCCATAAGTTTAAGTCTGTAATTTTGATATTGATAATGAGTAATATCCTTAGCAGTTTATTTAGAGCGGACTTTCTTAGCGAAAATTGCTTTTTATAGATAAAGATATTCGAAAAGCAGAAGGTTTAACTTCGAAAGGTTTTTTAGTTAAGATTGTATCAAAAATGTTCAATATGGATGTTTTTGTGAGACAGTAAATTATTTACAGTCTTGTTTTTTATTTGCTCCATGGCTTCCCATATTTTAAAATACCTCAAAACTGGATATGTTAACTGGTACAAAAGCAGATGGATGCCATTAAATATAAATTTATATTATTCACGACTTTCCTGTTTCTAGCGGCATGCAGTGGAGGTAGCGATGAAGGTAGTAGTGATAACTATACAATAACGGCCAGCGAGTCAAATATAACGTTTTCTAAACCATTTGATAGAGGCAATGCGCCTGAATCGGCCAATCTGAATATTACGTTTAACGGAGATGGTGTAGTTGCGGGGTTTCCTCCAGGCCAAGCTGTCCCTAACTGGCTTAATGGTCTGTACGTTACTTCGAGCTCGGCGTCTCAAGTTAATTTTTCACTATCAGTTCATGATATAAGCACTAGTAATCCAGTACAACTAAGTACCGTTATTCGGTTTTCGACCGGAAAAGAGGATGGTAGTGTCGTCAAATTTGTTGATGTCAACGTCACCTACAACCTAACCGATTACATTGAAATTGAAGAGAAAAAAGATATTGAAGTCTATGGATATCTTGGTGGCGATTTTGACGTGCCCCAAATAAAAATTTTAACCCATTCGCAAAATTGGTTTTTAACCAGTGATGTGGATTGGCTCAACTTTGATACAGCCTCAGGCGATTCAGCACAAACAGTAAGTCTACTAATTGATCAAGACCAATTAAGAGAGGGAGAGTCCCAAGCTATAATTTCGGTATTAAATGACGAGCAAGAGCCTGTAGACTCCATAAACCTTAATTTATTAATCGATAAACCGAGAATATGGTTTAAACGTGAAGCTATTGCTTTAAGTCACCTGGATAACGAAACTACGGAAGAGTTTGGGGTTCCCGTTGATGCTAATATCAATATAGATTTTAATACAATTGAGTATGAGTCTTCCGAACCTTGGTTAACCGTCGAAACCGGAAGTGAGGGTGCACAGTTTATCGTTGATTCTTCAATTATTAGTAATGGTTATTATATTGCTAATGTCACAATTAAAACGAATGAAAGTTTAGAACCTGCAAAAGAGTTGAGAGTAGGACTCTATAAAAATTCAAATATTTCAAGATCAAATGAACTTAATATTGAACTGAGCCAATATGAAAATACTTACCCTCAATATGTTGTCGATCCAGTAAGGCCATATGTTTACGTATATAGCACTATCTACAATCCATTATCCATTTACAATATTTATTCTGGAGAGCTTGTCGAGCAGTTAATTTTCCCAATATCAGAAGGTAATGATAGAAATATTCGAGTTTTCATTCCTAAAGACGGAAAAAACATGTTTATTACAACTTCTGATTACTATGACCCAAAAATGATTACTTTGGATTTAGATGACTACACATGGGATCAAAACATTCCGGAAGATAATTTCTTTTTCTATCCTTATTTTCTTGATGGTGTTGATTTACTTATAAATATTGAAAGTAAAGAAGTAAGGCTGTCTAGTAACAATGAAAGTTTACAAGAGATTAGTTCTGGATCTAATTCTCTTTCTGGATTTTTCAATCATTATCTTAACTTTACTCAAGGTGAGTTACTTATACAGTCGTTACCAAGTGGTAATGAAATACGATCAATAGATTTTACGGTAAACAAGACGGCAGGCGTTTTCTCTCATAAAGCAAATCACACATTGGAAGCTAGTCAATTGCAAGCAAACACTGTAAGTGGTGCTGAATTTATTTCTGGGTTTACAATTTATCGATATTCACCTGAAGATGGCTTTCAAACTAAAGCTAATATTTCGACAGTGAGTGGGAATGTTTTCGGTAATTATGCTATGGCAACTGGAAAAACTATATTTGAGAGTTGGTCTAATAGTTATAATGATTTCTTTTTGACGAGTTTTACACCGAATGGAGAGCTAATTGATAATACTCAAGTTTCAGTTGAAATAACTGGATTGGAATACTCGTCTGACGAGCAACGTTTAATTAAACTGCTCTCTCCTAGGCCTCACGGTTCAATTAAGAGCTTGCAAATTACAACTGAGTAGAAGTCCTTTATGAAACTTTCAATGTTACAAAAGGGCTAATATGAACGTCTTATCGAAAGCAAGGATTTTCGACGATGAGGTCTCGGCAGCTGGTATATATACCGCCATTGTGGATGGCAGTATTTGTTGCTGCCAGGCCTTGATGAGCTTTAATTCTTGCTAACTAATTATCGATGCGTGCTGTTATTAACCTGGTTTTATTTGCTGGCGTAAGAACAGAAATTAACGTGTTAATCGAACATCCTTAATTTAAAGCCTGAAGTTTCGACATTGCTAATGGATAATTATCTAAGCTGCTTTATGAAAGCTATCCACTTTGGTGAATAATGCAAGAGCTTTTAGAAAAAGCAGTCGCCTCTTTTAGCCATATTGCATCTATTATTTCTTTTTGGATACATAGACAACTTGTTATAACAAACCTCTCTTTATCGTCGATTTTTTAGACTCTTTTGTCGACAAGCTCAAAAATCATTCAGTATTCGGCCCCACACTCTAAAATAGTGGCTATCCCTTGCAGCGATAAATGTAAGCGTCTAACCAAACACACGCTTGACTACTGAGTCAGCTCAACGTTCCAAGGCATCAAGTACTCAATATTGTCCGGTGACTTAGGCAGCTCTTCGAGTAGGAACGTGATGTAAAAGAATG